>JAQGIE010000147.1 GCA_028291365.1 Rhodospirillales bacterium | reverse complement strand
GAAGACCTGGTTCGGCCAGCCGCGGGGTTTGACGATTCTGTTCCTCACCGAGATGTGGGAACAGTTCTCGTATTACGGTATGCGAACGCTGCTGGTCTATTACATGACCAAGCAGCTGATGTTTGGGCAGCAACAAGCCTCGTTCATCTACGGTGTCTATACCGCGTTCATCTACGGTACGCCGATCATCGGCGGTGCCATCGCGGATCGCTGGCTGGGCAAGCGTCGCGCCGTGCTGATCGGCGGCTCGGTCATGGCGTGCGGCCATTTCATGATGGCGTTCGAGCCGTTGTTCTATGTCGCGCTGTGCACGATCGCGCTCGGCAACGGGTTGTTCCTGCCCAACCTGCCGTCGCAGATCAACGGACTCTACGCTGCCGACGATCCGCGCCGCGGCGGTGCCTACAACGTCTATTATGTCGGCCTCAATCTGGGCGGCTTCTTCGCACCGTTCGTGTGCGGCACGTTGGGTGAGCTCTATGGCTGGCATTGGGGCTTTGGCGCTGCCGGCATCGGCATCTGCTGCGGCATGGCGATTTATATTTTCGGCGGCCGCCACTATCTCGCGCCCGAACCGCCGCGCGCGGCGCAGAAGCGCGAGATCGCACGCACCAAAGATGCGGAACTGCGCCAGACCGTGGTGCTGCTGTTCCTGATCGCGCTGGTGGTGGTGATCTTCCGTAGCGTCTACGGCCAACTCGGCAATACGGTGGCGTTGTGGATCGACCAGTCGGTCGATCGCAGCGTCGGCAGTTTCGAAATTCCGATGACCTGGTTCCAGTCGTTGAACCCGCTCGTCGTGTTTGCCTTCACGCCGGTCGTGATTGCGCATTGGGCGCGCAAAGCGGCCAAGGGCCGCGAGAAGACGTCCGCCGTTAAAATGGCAACCGGCACCTGGATCATCGCTGCATCATTCCTGCTGCTGGCGCTGGTCGCCTGGATCTGCGACAGCAGCGGCACGCGTGCGAGTTGGATCTGGGCGGTGGTTTTCTTCGTCTGGCTCACGATCGGCGAGCTGTACATTATCCCGGTCGGGCTTGGCCTGTTCGCACGACTGGCGCCGACCGGCTTTACTGGAACCGCCATCGCCGCCTGGTTCTTCGCCGCCTTCCTCGGCTATCTCGCCAGCGGCCCGATCGGCGCTTTGTTCAGCGTTCTCACCAGCACCGAGTTTTTCATTCTGCTTGCCGCTTTGTCGGCAACGTCCGGCGCGCTGCTGTTTCTGCTCGACCGTCCAACCCGTCGCGCCGATGCGGCCAACGCCTCGCGCCTGCAGCGCATGGGCGAACTTCAACCAGGAAATGCCTAGATGAAAGCAACGATCGCGGCGCTTCTTCTCGCCGCGTCAACCGCTGCGCATGCAGCGGAGCCGATCGATGCGGAGATCCAACGTCTGGCGCAACCGGCGCTGGGCACGGTCGGCGTCGCGGCCTGGCGGCTCGACGGCAAGGGTCCGCATCTGCTGCTGAACAATAGCGAACGCTATCCGTTGGCCAGCACGTTCAAGATCGCGGTCGCGGGCGCGGTGTTGAAACGCGTCGACGCGGGCGAGATCACGCTCGACCAGATGATCACCGTCGATCCGGCGATGATGGTGCCGTCCGAAGTGCTGGCCGACCGGTTCAGTCATCCCGGCGTCGCGCTGTCGGTCCACAATCTGCTCGAGCTGATGCTGACGCAGAGCGATAACACGGCGACCGACGTGATGGTGAGAACCGCGGGCGGTGCCGAAGCCGTGACGGCGTGGCTGCGCGCGCAGGGCGTGCGCGACCAGCGCATCGATCGCGACACGGCCGGGCTGCTGCGCGACTTTTTCAGCCTGCCGGCCGGCGCGTCCTTCATGGAGTCGTTCGAAGCCGGCAAGAAGGCCGACCCCGCGATCGAAAAGAAGAGCCTGCTGCCCAATCCGGCCTTCGACAATGATCCGCGCGACACCAGCACGCCCGAAGCGATGGCGACCTTGTTGACGCGCATCTTCAGCGGCAAGGCGCTCAAGCCCGCCAGCACCAAAGTCATCACCGAGATCATGGAGCGTTGCCGCACCGGCGATGCACGGTTGCGCGGCCGTTTGCCCGCCGGCACCAAAGTTGCCGACAAGACCGGCACGATCGGCGGCACGGTCAATGACGTCGGCGTGATTACGCTGCCCGACGGGGCCGGGCAGGTCGTGATCGCCGTCTTCGTCAAGAACTCGCCGGCGCCGATGGCGGTGCGTGAAAAGGCGATCGCCGAAATCGCACGTTCGGTGCACGACTTTTATCTGTTCCGCTCATGAGCAACCCGACACGTTTTCAACGGTTCGTTCTGCCGGGCCTTGCGTTCAAGGCGGTGGTGATCGGCGGCGGCTATGCGACCGGCCGCGAGCTGGTCGAGTTCTTCCTGCCCAGCGGCCCGTGGGGCGGCGTGACCGCGATGCTGCTGGCGACCGCGATCTGGAGCGCGGTCTGCGTCGCGACCTTCCTGTTCGCGTTCCAGACCGGTGCGCGCGACTACCGTACCTTCTTCCAGCGCCTGCTCGGTCGCGGCGGTGTGATCGTGTTCGAAGCCGCCTATCTGCTGTTCATCGTGCTGATCCTCGCCGTGTTCGGCGCCGCCGCCGGCGCCATCGGCGAAGTGCTGTTCGACTGGCCGCGTCTGCTGGGTTCGATGTGCCTGGTCGCCGGCATCGCGACCTTCGCCACGTTCGGCAACGATGCGGTCGAGCATTTGTTCAAGTGGGTTTCGTTCCTGCTCTACGGCGTCTACGCGGTCTTCGTGCTGCTGGCGCTGACCAGTTTCGGCGACCGGGTGCTGAGCCATTTCGCCTTGACCGTGCCGATGACGGGCTGGGCGCTCGGCGGCCTCACCTATGCCGGCTACAACATCATCGGCGCGGTGGTGATCCTGCCGGTGATGCGCCACATGACGGGCCCGCGCGACGCGGTGATCGCGGGCGCCATCGCGGGGCCGCTGGCGATGATCCCGGCGCTGCTCTTCTTCATCTGCATGGTTGCCTATTTTCCCGAAGTGGCGAACGAGACGCTGCCGTCGGACTTTCTGCTGCAGAAGCTGAACCTGCCGGTCTTCCACTTCCTGTTCCAGGTGATGATCTTCGCCGCGTTGCTCGAAAGCGGCACCGGCGCCGTGCACGCGATCAACGAGCGCATCGCGTCGGCCTATCGCGCGCGGCGCGACCGGGCCTTGTCGAATCGCGCGCGGCTGGCGGTCGCTTGCACCGTGCTGATCGGCTCGGTCTTTCTCGCCGACCGGTTCGGTCTGGTCGCGCTGATCGCGCAAGGCTATCGCGCGCTCGCCTACATTTTTCTCACCATTTACGTGCTGCCGCTGCTGACCTACGGCGTGTGGCGGCTGTGGCGCGGACGCGAATTCTCCCTCGCGTCCGCGCCCTGATAACCCAGGAGGTTTTATGCGTAGCACCGCCCTTGCTCTCGCGACGCTGCTTCTCGCCGGCACCGCCTTGGCGGCGCCTCCTGACGGATTCGATGCCCGCATCGAAAGCCGCCTGAAAGAAGCCGGCACGCCGGGCATGGCGATCGCGATCGTCGAGAATGGCAAGACCGTGCTCGCGAAAGGGTACGGCGTGCGCAAAGCCGGCACCCAGGACAAGGTGACGGCGGACACGATCTTTTCGACCGGCTCGACCGGCAAGGCCTTCACGGTCGCGGCGCTCGCGGTCCTGGTCGATGAAGGCAAGATCAGCTGGGACGACAAGGTCACCGACCGTCTGTCCGGGTTCCAGATGTACGACCCGTGGGTGACGCGCGAGATGACGATCCGCGACCTGCTGGTCCATCGCAGCGGGCTCGGTCTCGGCGCCGGCGATCTCCTGTTCGTGCCGACGACCAATCTCAGCCGTGCAGAGTCGGTCCGCCGCCTGCGTTACATCAAGCCGGCGACCAGTTTCCGCAGCGGCTACGCCTACGACAACGTGCTGTACATGGTGGCGGGCCAGCTGATCGAAGCGGTGACCGGCCAGACCTGGGAAGCCTTCGTGCGCGACCGCGTGTTCAAGCCAGCGGGCATGCTGCACTCGACGTCGGACGAAGCCGATCAGCTCAAATCGCCCGATCACGCCTTTCCGCATGCGCGGTTGAACGGAGCCATCCGCGGCATGGGCGATATCGAAGTCCTGTCCGAGAAGGGATTGGGCCGCAACGCAGCGCCGGCGGGCGGTCTCGCGATCAGCGCCAACGATATGGCACGCTGGCTGCAGATCCAGCTGGCGAAGGGCAAGCTGCCCGACGGCAAAGGGCAGCTCTACAGCGAGAAACAGGCGCTGGAGATGTGGAAGCCGCACACGCTGATGCCGATCGGGCAGGCGCAGGGTGCGATGGCGCCGTCGACGCCGCAATTCCTCAGCTACGCGCTGGGCTGGACGGTGCAGGATTGGCGCGGCCACAAGATCATCCAGCATGGCGGTGCCGTGTTCGGCATGATCGCCACGGTGGTGCTGATTCCGGAAAAGAACGTCGCCTTCTCGATTCTGGAGAATGCCGAAGACGGCGCGCAGCTGCTCGCTACGCAGTACGAATTGCTCGACTATTATCTCGACCTGCCCAAGGTCGATTGGGGCACGATCGTGCCGGCCTTCCGCAAAGAGCGTGCGGAGAAAGCGGTCGCCGCATTGAAGCAAAAGGCCGACGCGCCGGCGAAAGCCGGTCCGTCGCTGCCGGTCCCGCGTTATGCCGGCGACTATCAAGATGCGTGGTACGGGCCGATCTCGGTCAAGGAAAGCGGCGGCAAGCTCACCATCGAGTTCAAGCAAAGCCCGGGCATGGTCGGCACGCTGGAGCATTTCCAGTACGACACGTTCCAGACGCGCTGGAACGACAAGTCGATGGAGCCTGCCTACGTCACCTTCCAGATGGGACCGGAGGGCAATGTCGAGCGCATCACGATGAAGGCGGTGTCGCCGATCGCCGATTTCAGCTGGGACTATCACGACCTGGAATTCCGCCCGGTGGCCGCGAAGAAATGATCAAACCGCTTCTGGCCTTGTGCGCGACGCTGCTGGCAACCGCGGCGTCGGCGCAGGATTACGATCTCGTCCTGCGCAACGCGAAGATTCTCGACGGTGCCGGAAATCCCTGGGTTCGCGGCGACGTCGCGATCAAGGGCGACCGCATCGCCAGGATCGGCGTCGTGCCCGGGAAGGGCGCGCGCGAGATCGACGCGGCCGGCCGCTACGTCGCGCCCGGCTTCATCGACATGATGGACCAGTCGGGCAGCGTGCTGCGCAAGAACGGCGCCGCCGAGAACAAGCTGCGCATGGGCGTCACCACGGTGATCGCGGGCGAGGGCGGCATCCCGGTCGATGCCGATCACGCGGTCGAGTATTTCGCGCTGCTCGAAAGCCAGGGGATCGGCGTCAATTTCGGCAGCTATTTCAGCGCCGCCCAGGCGCGCGTCAAAGTCATGGGCGACGGCGCCGGCACGCCGACCGCCGTGCAAATGGAACTGATGAAGCGCGAGGTCGAGACGGCGATGCGCGCCGGCACGTTCGGCATCTCGACCGCACTGATCTATCCGCCGAATTCGTTTCAGAGCACCGAGGATCTGATCGAGCTGGCCAAGGTCGCGTCGCGCTGCGACGGATTCTATTCGACCCACATGCGCGACGAGAGCGCCAAGCTGGTCGAAGCGGTCGAGGAAGCGATCGCGATCGGCGAGAAGGGCGGCGTGAAGGTCGAAATCTTTCACATGAAGGCGGCCTACGCGCCGCAATTCGGCAAGCTGATGCCGAAAGCGGTTGCCGCCATCGCGGCGGCGCGCCAGCGTGGCGTCGACGTCGCGGCCGATCTCTACCCCTACACGGCGGGCGGCACCGGCCTGTCGATCACCATTCCGAACTGGGTGTTCGAAAAAGGCGCCGCGGCGGGCGTCGAGCTGTTGAAAGATCCCAAAGTCCGCGCGCGCGTGAAGCGCGAAGTTGCGGCGGGATCACAGCCGGGCTGGTCGAATCTCGTCGAAGCGAGCGGCGGCTGGAGCCATGTCGTGCTCGCCAATCCGTACAACGAGAAATACGAACGCTATAGCGGCAAGAGCATCGCGGACATCGCCAAGGCGCTGGGCCAGGACCCCGTCGACGTCGCGATCGACATCACCGTCGAGGCGCTGCCCCATCGTGCCATGGCGCTGTTCTTCATGATGGACGAGCGCGACATCGCGACCGCGCTGCGCCAAAGCTGGACCAGCATCGGCAGCGACGCGGCCGCGTCGGAGGGCGCCGGAAAGACCGACGCGCTGGGTCTGCCGCATCCGCGGGCCTACGGCACGTTCCCGCGCGTCCTGGCCGAATACGTCAAGAAGCGCCACGTGCTGACGCTCGAAGACGCGGTGCGCAAGATGACGTCGTGGCCCGCGTCACGCATGGGACTCGAAGGCCGCGGCGTGCTGCGCGAAGGCCTCTACGCCGACCTCGTCATGTTCGATCTCGACCGGATCGACGACAAAGCGAGCTACGCCGATCCGACCGCGAGGCCGGCCGGTATCGATCTCGTCGTCGTCAACGGTGCGGTCGCGATCGAGAACGGTGTCGCGAGCGGCGCGCGCGCGGGCCACGTGCTGCGTCACAGCTGCAAGGCGGCCTAGCGCGCCAAATCAAAAAGTTAGAGAGCGTGACCCGGTTCAATGAACCGGTTCACGCTCTAGACGCTGCGGACGCGATAGATCCGGCCGTCCGGCGCATAGGCGACGGCGTAATGGTCGATGCGCGCCGCGTAGCGCGCGCGATAGCGGCGGAGCGTGCCGCCTTGCTCGTCGAACTGTTCGACCAGTTCGAACGCGACCGGCTCGCCCAGCGCAGCGTGATTTGGAAGCGGCTGGCGTCCTGCGTCGCGCTTCAGCAGCAGCGCGATCTCGGGCGCGAACCGGTCCTGGTCGAGCTTGGTCGCGCCGCGATGGAGCATGGCGCGGAACGATGCGGTCAGCGCAGGCGTGTCGTCGCGTACCGGCTGGAGTGACAGCGGCGTCGAATTCGGCTGCAGCGATTCCGTCGTCTCCAGCACGATGCGGCGCATCGCGGCGTTGGCCTCGTCGCTGGCGAGATTGATCGCCGCGATCACGCTGGCGCGCCCGGTGCGGAGATAGAGCGCGAGAAAGCCGGGCATGGCGCCGCCGTGATACTGCACGGGCTCGCCGCGCCAGCGATCGAGGAACCACGCCGCGCCGTAGGCGGCGCTGCGGCCGCTGTGCAGGATCGCTGCGGTGTGCATCGCCGTGTCGCCGCGCGCGGTGATGGTGCGATGCTCGCGCAGCCCCGCTTCCCAGCGCACCGCGTCGCGCGCCGACATGATGACGCCGCCGTCGGACCAGCCGGAATAATCGCCGTCCATCTGTCGCGCGCGCCGAAGCGTACCGTCCTGCAGCGCGAAAGGTTCGGCGCGCTGCGCGATGATCGCGGTCGCGTCATCGATCCGCGCTTCCTGCACGCCCAGCGGGCGCAGCAGGTCTTCGTCGACCTGGGCGCGGTAGGAGCGGCCCTTGGCGTCGGCGAGCAGATAGCCCAGCAGCACATAGGCCGTGTTCGAATAGTCCCAGGCGTCACCCTCGCCGAACGAGGGCTGCATCGTGCCGATCTTGGTGAGAAAGCTGGCGCGATCGTTGGCGCGGTCTTCCTCAAAGCCGGGCAGCGATTCGTAATCGGGAATGCCGCTCGTATGGGTCAGCATCGACGCGACGCTGCGATCGGCGAATTGCGCCGGCACGTCGCGCACATAGGTGCCGATCGGACGGTCGAGCGCGATCGTGCCTGCTTCGGCCAGGCGCAGCACCAGCGCGGCGGTGAAGTGTTTCCCGACCGAGCCGAGATGGAACAGCGTGCGGTCGCTCGCCGCGACGTCGAAGGCGGGCGAGGCGGTGCCGAAGCCGCGCGCGAACACCGTGTGACCGTCCAGGATCGCGGTCAGGGCGAGGCCAGGTATCCGCGCCGCCGCCATCTGTTCGACGATCCGCCGCTCGAGCGGGAGCTCGGCGGCGGCGAAGGCGGGGCGCAGTGCGGGAACGGCGATCCCGCCCAGCAGCAGCGAGCGGCGCGACAGCGACATGGCGAATCTCCGATTTACCGCCACGTTGCGCGAAGCGCCGCCAGCGGCGCAAGCGCTTCGCCCAGCGCCGGTCGGCGGGCGCGGTGTCGCTCCGTCGATGCTCGGTCGAACCGTAACGGCGGCGGGGAGGCGCCGCCGCCGCTACGGGTTCATTTGGTCAGCGGAACTTGCAGCGCGCGGCACCGAGCCCTAGCAGCGCCGCGCCGAGCAGCGCCAGCGTGGCAGGCTCGGGCACATTGCGCGGCAGGGTGGTCGCATTGTCGGTGTCAGTCAGAAAGCTCAGCGTCTGTTCGCTGCCGAGCAGCGTGGTGCCGAACGACACCAGCATACGAAGATACTCGTCGCCAAAGAACGTGCCCCCGACCGACAGCTGATCGGTGTAGGCGACGCCGAGCGTCAATCCGGCGGGACCGTTGGCGCTGCCGAGCGGATTGCCCTGCGACGACCCTGGCGACAGGTCCGGCGCGCCGATCGTGTCGAACGTGGTGCTGCCCAGACGTCCGTCGACGGCGAAGCCGGTCAGCCCGCTCGCAACCGACGAATTGCTCAGCGTCCACGGCGAGTTGAAGGAGTCGCCGCTCAGCGTCAGCGACCAGCCGCTGCCGCTGACGCCGCCCGAACCGGCGCCCGTGGCGGCCCAGACGAGGGTCTCGCTGGTGCCGTTGCCGAAGAACGCGGTGACGCGCGTCCCGGCCATCAGCTCGCCCGTGGTCACGAAGTTGGTGATGCCGGCCGTGTCGAACGCGGTGCCGGCCGTCCGCGAAACGGTCGCGGTTAACGGCGCCGCCTGTGCGCTTGCCGCGGCGAGGAACAGAGAAGCGGCGAGCAGGGTTGTCCGCATTTGAGGTCTCCCGAGATTTTAAGGTCCACGGGGGACCGCCTGTACGCATGACGTATGCCATGCCAAGCGCTGCGCGACGCCATGTGCGATGCGCGCTATGCCCGTCGCATGAATGTCAAAATGCCCGACAGATGTCGGGCTTTTTTGTTATCTACTCCGCCGCATCGAGTTGCTGCTGCGCTTCGATCCATTTTTCTTCGGTCGTGGCGATGGAAGCGGCGGTTTCCGCCAGCTCTTTCTGCAAGCTCGCGAGTTTCGGCGAATTGCCGGCATAGAGTTTCGGATCGGCGAGATCGCGTTCGAGCTTGGCGTGTTTCTGGTTGAGCTGTTCGAGCAACTTCTCCAGCTCGTCCGCCTGTTTCTTCAGTTTGCTCGGCGCGACGCGCCCTTGCATGCCGCTGCGGCGTTGTTTTGTGTCGCCGCGTTGCGCGCCGCGGCGCGCGCTCATCAGACGCGCGCGATATTCGTCCATGTCGCCGTCGAAATTCTCGACACGGCCGTTTTCCACCAGCCACAGACGATCGGCGACGAGCTCGACGAGATGCGGATCGTGGGTGACGAGAATGACCGCGCCTTTGTAATCGGCCAGCGCCTGCACCAGGGCTTCGCGGCTGTCGACGTCGAGATGGTTGGTCGGTTCGTCGAGCAGCAGCACGTTGGGCGCTTCGCGCGTCATCAGCGCGAACAGCAGGCGCGCTTTCTCGCCGCCCGACAGGCTCCCGACTTTGGTGTCGACGCGCGTCGACGAAAATCCGAAGCGGCCGAGATGCGCGCGCACCTTCTGCTCCGGCAGCGTCGGCATGGTGCGCTTGGCATTGAGCAGCGCCGTCGCGTCCATGTCGAGTTCGTCGGTCTGGTGCTGCGCGAAGTAACCGATCTTGAGTTTGCTCGAGCGCGTGACGTGACCGCCCATCGCCTCGAGACGGCCCGCGAGCAGCTTGATGAAGGTCGATTTGCCGTTGCCGTTGGGACCGAGCAGCGCGATGCGGTCGTCGGGGTCGATGCGCAGATTGAGGTGCGACAGCACCGCGCGTCCGTCATATCCGACCGACGCCTTGTCCATCGACACGATCGGCGGCGGCAATTCATCGGGCGACGGGAAGTCGAAGCTGATGCCGCGATTTTCGACGATCGCCGCGATCGGCTCCATCTTGGCCAGCGCCTTCAAGCGGCTCTGCGCCTGTTTCGCCTTGCTCGCCTTGGCGCGGAAGCGATCGACGAAGGATTGGATATGCGCGCGCTCGGCGGTCTGGCGAGCTGCCGCCGAGGCCTGGTGCATCAGCCGTTCGCGGCGCTGCCGTTCGTACTGATCGTAATTGCCGCGATAGAGAACCAGCTTCGACTGGTCGAGATGGATCGTCAGGTCGGGCACGGCATTCAGCAGCGTGCGATCATGGCTCACCAGCAGCACGGTGCCGGAAAAACTCTTGAGCCAGCCTTCGAGCCACACCGTCGCTTCGAGATCGAGATGGTTGGTGGGCTCGTCGAGCAGCAGAATGTCGGGCCGCGCGAACAAGGTCGCCGCCAGCGCCACGCGCATGCGCCAGCCGCCCGAGAAGTCGGAGCAGGCGCGCTGCTGGCGTTCTTCGTCGAAGCCCAGCCCGGCGAGAATTTCGGCGGCGCGCGACGGTGCCGCATAGGCATCGATGACGCCCAGCCGCTCGTGGATGTCGGCGATGCGATGACCATCGGTCGCAGTCTCGGCCTCGTCGAGCAGGGCAGCGCGCTCGGTATCGGCGGCCAGGACCGCGTCGATCAGGGTGATGTCCCCGCCGGGCGCTTCCTGCGCCACGATGCCCAGCCGCGCGTTGGCCGGGATCGCGACCTCGCCGCCATCGGGCTGGAGCCGGCCCGACAGGACCTTCAAAAGGGTCGACTTTCCCGCGCCATTGGGCCCGATGAGGCTGGCCTTGTGCCCGGTCGGCACCGTGACGCTGGCTTGGTCGAGAAGGGTTCGTCCGGCGATTCGGACGGTGACGTCGTTGATCTGCAACATGGGGCGGGGTTATAAGCCCGCCTCCTTTCCCGAGAACAATTTTCTGGAGTCGCGGCAATGGCCGTTGAACGTACGTTGTCGATCCTGAAGCCCGACGCCACGCGCCGGAACCTGACGGGCAAGATCAACGCGAAATTCGAAGAAAATGGCCTGCGCATCATCGCGCAGAAGCGCGTGCGCCTGAGCAAGCAGCAGGCCGAGGGTTTTTACGCGGTCCATAAAGAGCGGCCGTTCTTCAACGACCTGGTGTCCTTCATGATTTCGGGCCCGGTCGTGGTCCAGGTCCTGGAAGGCGAGAACGCCGTGCTGGCCAACCGCGACATTATGGGCGCGACCAACCCGGCCAACGCCGAGGCCGGCACGATCCGCAAGGAATTCGCCGAATCAATCGAGGCGAACTCGGTGCATGGCTCGGACTCGCTCGAGAATGCGAAGACCGAGATCGCGTACTTCTTCAAAGCCGAAGAGATCGTCCCCTAAACACGGGGTGTACGGCCGCGACGAGCAAGGCGGGGGCGAAAGCCCCCGCTTTTTGCGTTTTGTCAGGCCACGAAGAAGAAGAGGAAGGCCAGGATCGCGAACACGACGATCGAGCCCCATTTCACGAAATGCGTGAAACCGTGCCAGCTCTGCTCATGCTCGCGGACCAGGACCGGATCTACCTGTTCGGCCATTTTCGTCTTCCCTGTCTGAACTGAATTTTGTCTACGCCACGCGAGCGGCAAGGCCAAGCCGCTCGTCGAGCCGGGCCCGCACCAAAGGCCATTCGGCGTCGGTGATCCCGAAAAACACCGTGTCGCGCCAGCTTCCATCGGCCAGCCGCGTATGGCGCCGCAGGACGCCCTCTTCGCGCGCACCCAGCTTGGCGATGGCGGCGCGCGACCGCGCGTTGCGCGCGTCGGTCTTGAGTTCGACCCGCACGCAGCCGAGCTGCTCGAACGCATGGGCGAGCAGCAGGCGCTTGGCGGCGGGATTGACCGACGTGCCCTGTACGCCCGGCGCGTAGAAGGTCCAGCCGATCTCGATGCGCTTGTCGGCGGGCGACCAGTTGCCGAGCCGCGTCGTACCGACGACCGCGCCGGTCGCGGCATCCAGCACCACGAAGGGCAGCGACGTGCCGGCGGCGCGCAGGTCCATCGCCTTGCGCACCCAGCGATGCACCGCGTCTCTTGTGTCGAGCGGTTCGGTCATCAGCTTGGCGACGCCGCTGGCGACCGTGATGTCGGCGAGCGCGTCGGCATGGCCGGGCTCCATCGGCACCAGCCGCACGTGGCGATCGGCGAGCACGACCGGGATCAGCGCCTCGTCGGGCGACAGGATTGACGGCGCCACGCCCTCGACGCCGTCGATCACGACGCGTTCAGCGACGAGGTGGGTGCGGCGCTCCGCGATCCAGCGCACCGCCAGCGGATAGGCGCGATGCTCGGCCGCGAGCACGCGTTCGGCCAGCGAGTCCTCGGTGTCGTCGGATGCGACCGGGACGGACGCCTGGACGATGATGGGGCCCGAATCCACATCGTTGCGCACGTAATGCACGGTGCAGCCATGCAGCTTCACGCCGGCGGCAAGCGCGCGCGCATGCGTGTTGACGCCGGGAAAGGACGGCAGCAGCGACGGGTGAATGTTGATCAGCCGGTCGCGCCAGGCATCGACGAAGCCCGGCGTCAGCACGCGCATGAAGCCGGCCAGGCAGACCAGTTCGACATTGGCGTCGCGCAGCTTGGCCGACACGCTGGCGTCGAACGCTTCGCGCTTCGCGAAATCGCGGTGGCTGACGACCGCGGTGGCGATGCCCGCTTCGCGCGCGCGCAGCAGACCGTGCGCGCCGGCCTTGTTCGACAGCACCAGCACGATTTCGGCGGGAAAGGCCGGATCGGCGCAGGCGTCGATCAGCGCCTGCAGGTTCGAGCCGCGTCCTGAAATCAGGACGCCCAGCTTCAAGCGGACCATGACCGGACCGCATGCTCGATCGTCACGCCCGAGCCGGCCACGACTTCGCCGATGCGCAGCACGGTCTCGCCGCTGGCGGTGAGCGCTTCGGTCGTCGCGCCGACGTCGGCGGCGGCGACGATCACCACCATGCCGATGCCGCAGTTGAAGGTGCGCGCCAGCTCCGCTTCGGCGAGTTCGCCGGTACGCGCCAGCCACCGGAACACCGGCGGCAACGCCCACGACGCCGCGTCGAGCTTGACGCCGGTGCCTTCGGGCAGCACGCGCGGAATGTTTTCGATCAGCCCGCCGCCGGTGATGTGCGCCAGACCCTTGATGCGGCCGGCGCGAATTTCCGGCAGCACCGCACGCACATAGATGCGCGTCGGCGTCAGCAGCGAGGCCGCGACCGATTGCGTCGTGTCCCACGGCGCCGCGTCGCCCCACGCGAGCTTGGCCTTGGTGACCAGCTTGCGGATCAGCGAATAGCCGTTCGAATGCGGACCCGACGACGCCAGGCCGAGCACGACGTCGCCGCTGCGGATCGAGCGGCCGTTCAGCACCTGGCCGCGTTCGACCGCCCCGACCGAAAAACCGGCGAGATCGTAATCGTCGTTGGCGTAGAGACCGGGCATCTCGGCGGTTTCGCCGCCGATCAGGGCGCAGCCCGCGATGCGGCAGCCTTCGGCGATGCCGGCGACCACGGCGGCGGCATCGGTGACGTTGAGCCGGCCGGTCGCGTAGTAGTCGAGAAAGAAGAGCGGCTCGGCGCCCTGCACGACGAGATCGTTGACGCACATGGCGACGAGATCGATGCCGACCGTCGCGTGGTGATCGGTCTCGATCGCGACCTTCACCTTGGTGCCGACGCCGTCGGTGGCGGCGACCAGGATCGGGTCGGTGAACCCGGCCGCCTTGAGGTCGAACAGCGCGCCGAAGCCGCCGAGATCGGCATCCGCGCCGGGGCGGGCCGTCGCCTTGGCCTGCGGCTTGATCGCTTCGACCAGCGCGGCGCCGGCATCGATATCAACGCCAGAATCTTTGTAAGAGATGGTGGAGATGGCGTCCTCGCGCGGGCTCAGCTAGGTTTTCGGCCCTTCTTGTGTCCGAAGGCGCACCGTATTGCAATGACGCCAAATCGCCTCGCTTTCCCCCGTTTCTGGGGCTTTTTCGTGCTGGTTTTCGCGCTTCTGGCGCCGATTCTGGCTGCCCGTGCCGACGATCCCTGGGAGGTCCGCGACATCGCGGTCGACGCCAGCGCCGAAAACGCCACCGCCGCCCGCGACAAAGCGATCGCGCAGGGCTATTCGCGCGCCTTCGAAAAGCTCGCCGAGCGCATGACCGCCAACCCGGCCGCCGCACCCAAGCCGGATTTGCAGCAGCTCGATTCGCTGGTGCGCGACTTCGAGGTGCAGACCGAGCGCGGTTCGGCGACGCGCTGGATGGGCGTGCTCACGGTTCGCTTCCGGCCCGACCGCACGCAGTCCTACCTGGCGCGAAGCGGCGCCAAAATCGCCGCCGGTGCGCTCGACTCGGCGCCGGGCGGCGAGACGTCGCTGCCGGGGGTCGAGCCCTGGGCCGGCCCGGCGCAGCGTTTTGGCCTGGTGCTGCCGATCGCCTCGCTCGCTGACTGGATCAGCGCGCGCGATGCGCTGCAGCGGACGCCCGGCGCCAAGAAAGTCGAGCTGACCGGGCTGGCGCGCAGCGAAGCGCGCGTGGCGCTCGATTATGCCGGCGACGTCGAACGGCTGAAGCAGGCGCTGCAGACGACCGGCTTCGCGCTCGGCGCGCCGGTCAATGTCGGCGCCAACAACGCGGCAGGTACGTTTCAGCTCGTACGAACGCATTGATGATGACGACGGGAATCGGCCGTCACGCCTGGTTCTGGCTGATCGTCGGCGCAGTCTTCGTCTTTCTTCTGTACGAGCTGCGTGACGTTCTGCTGCCGTTCGTGTTGGGCGCCGCGGTCGCATTCCTGTTCGATCCGGTCGCCGACCGGTTGGAACGGCTGGGCCTGCCGCGCTGGGCCGCGACGATCATCGTGCTGATCGGCGTCAACGCCATGCTGGTCGGTTTCGTGCTGCTCATCGTGCCGCTGGTGCAGGCGCAGATCGGACAGTTGATCGGCCGCGTTCCGGTCTATTTCGACATGGCGCGAGCGCGGCTGCTGCCCGAACTCGAGCGCATCGTGGCGGCCTACTCGCCGACCGGGGCCGCAGATCTGCAGAAAGCGGCGACGTCCTATGCCGGCGACGCGGCGAAATGGCTGGCGGGCGGTCTCGGCGCGCTGGTCGCGAGCGGCGTGGCGCTGGTCAATGTGCTGTCGATCCTGCTGATCGCGCCGGTCGTGTCGTTCTATCTGCTGCGCGACTGGGACAGCATCGTCGCGCGGGTCGATTCGTGGCTGCCGCGCCGCTCGCGTTCGACCTTGCGCGAGCTGTTCGCCGAGATGAACGAGACGCTGACCGGATTCGTGCGCGGGCAGGGCTTGGTCTGCCTCTTCCTGGCGCTGTTTTACTCGATCACGCTGTCGCTGGTCGGGCTCGATTTCGCGCTGGTGATCGGGCTCTTCATCGGCGTGATTTCTTTCATGCCCTATGTCGGGACGATCAGCGGGTTCATCGTTGCGGTGGGTGTCGCGCTCGGCCAGTTCGAGGATCGCACCAACGTTCTCATCGTGGTCGGCATTTTCGTGCTGGGCCAGATGCTGGAAGGCAACGTGGTGCAGCCGCTCTTCGTCGGCGACCGCGTACGGCTGCATCCGGTCTGGATCATTTTCGCGCTGCTCGCGGGCGGTTCGCTGTTCGGCTTTCTCGGCGTACTGCTGGCGGTGCCGGTTGCGGCCGTGATCGGCGTGCTGGTGCGCTTCGGCATTCGCCGTTATCTCACCAGCCCGTTTTATGAGCAGCCGCCCGAAACGAAGCTGGTCACCGGCTCCGCGGACGTGTCGTAAAGCGCCGCGTCCGATCACCGAAGGCGCCAAGCTCGCCAAGTTCGCCGAGGTGTGATGGATGCGCGCGTAGCGCGCGATAGGAATTTCATACTTGGCGTGCCTCGGCGTCCTTGGCGTCTTGGCGGTGAACCGAACAGATGCCGATGCCGACTCAACTCCCGCTCGACCTTCCGCATCGCCGCGCGCTCGGCCGTGACGATTTTCTCGTCGCACCGTCGAACGAAGATGCGGTGGCGTGGATCGATCGCTGGCCCGACTGGCCGTTCGTGGCCTTGGTGCTGCACGGGCCCGCGGGCAGCGGCAAGACGCACCTGGCCCAGGTATGGCGCGCCAAGAGCGGCGCCGTCACCGACGTCGTCGCCGACGCGCCCGCGGTGCTGGTCGACGATGCCGAACAGGCCGCCGGCGACGGTGCCCGCGAAGAAGCGCTGTTTCATCTGATCGAGCGCAGCAAGGCGCGGGGCGGGCATCTGTTGCTGACCGGACGCGAGCCGCCGGCGCGATGGAATTTGCGCCTTGCCGATCTGCGCTCGCGGCTCAACGCGGCGATGGTGGTGGCGATCGAGGCGCCGGACGACGCGCTGCTGGCTGGCGTGGCGCTGAAACTGTTTGCCGATCGTCAGCTGGAAATCGGCGTCGACGCGCTGGATGCGCTGCTGGCACGCGTCGAACGCTCGGTCGGGGGCGTCGCGCGCGCGGTGGCGGCGATCGATCGCGCCGCGCTCGCGGCAAAGCGCCGTGTGACGGCGCAGCTGGTGCGGGACGTGCTCGCGGCTTAACGCCAGCTGGGCTGACTGCCACGCAGCTGCCGCCACGGCTTGTCGAGCCGATCGCGTTCGCTGTCGAAGACGCGGCGAATGCGCCGTTCGACGTCGGCG
>JAQGIE010000136.1 GCA_028291365.1 Rhodospirillales bacterium | reverse complement strand
ACCAGCGGCACCGTGGTCGAACGCCGTCCGCCGAACAGGAACGCGTCGATCGGCACACCGGCGGGATCTTCCCACTCCGGCGCGATCGACGGGCAGCGCGCGGCCGGCGTGGTGAAGCGCGCATTGGGATGGGCCGCCGGCGTGCCCATGCTCGGCGTCCAGGCGCGACCGAGCCAGTCGGCCAGACGCTCCGGCGGCTGCTTGGTCAGGCCTTCCCACCACACGTCGCCGTCCGGCGTCGCGGCGCAGTTGGTGAAGATCGAATCCGCGGCCACGGTTTCGATCGCGTTGGGGTTGGTGTTGCGTCCGGTGCCGGGCGCGACGCCGAAAAAGCCCGCTTCGGGATTGACGGCGTAGAGACGTCCGTCGGCACCGAACCGCATCCACGCAATGTCGTCGCCGATCGTCTCGACCTTCCAGCCCGGCAAGGTCGGGATCAGCATCGCGAGATTGGTCTTGCCGCAGGCGCTCGGGAACGCACCGGTCACGTATTTCACGCGGCCGTCGGGCGCGGTCAGTTTGAGCACCAGCATGTGCTCGGCCAGCCAGCCGCCGTCGCGCGCCATGACGCTGGCGATACGCAGCGCGAAACATTTCTTGCCCAGCAGCGCATTGCCGCCATAGCCCGAGCCGTACGACCAGATCTCACGCGTCTCGGGGAAATGGACGATCCATTTCTCCTCGGGCGCGCAGGGCCACGGCACGTCGGCTTCGCCGTCGTTGAGCGGCGCGCCGACCGAATGCATGCACGGCACGAACTCGCCGTCCTGCCCGAGCTGCTGCAGCGCGGCCTCGCCCATGCGGGTCATCAGCCGCATCGAGGCTGCGACATACGGGCTGTCGGTCAACTCGACGCCGACTTCGGCGAGCGGCGAACCGAGCGGGCCCATTACGAACGGCACCACATACATGGTGCGGCCGCGCATCGAACCGCGGAACAGTTCGGTCAGCTTGGCGCGAGTCGTGCGCGGCTCGCGCCAATTGTTGGTCGGGCCGGCATCGTCGGACGAGGCAGAGCAGATGAAGGTGCGGTCTTCGACGCGCGCGACATCGCGGGGATCGGACAGCGCCAGGTAGGAATTGGGGCGCTTGGCATGGTCGAGTTTGCGGAACGTGCCGCTTTCGACCAGCCGCGCGCACAGCGACTCATATTCGGCCGCCGAACCGTCGCACCAATGGATGCTTTCGGGCTCGGCGAGCGCCGCCATGGCCTGGACCCATTCGATCAGGCGTGCGTGTCGCGTCGGGATGATGCTTCGTTGCATCGGCGCGGCGAATCCTCCGGTCGGGCGGGGGCTCGCAGGTAGCTGTTCGAGGTGCATGTCCCCCCGAACGGCGCTGGTGCCCCGCTGGTTCTTGGACCCGCGATTCTTGCAGGCCGATTCTTTGGCGAACGAGCATCCGCTTACGAAACCGAGACGCGGCGCGGCAACTATAAAAGGGGATCTCGACGCCGCCATTGCACATGATACCGGTGGACAACGCAATGATGCGTCGATTCGCGCCGCTGGCTTTGCGCTGCAGCACATTTGTGCAGGCGCGAAGGCGGACAGTTCGTGGCGTCGCGGAATGACGTGCCGCGCGGCCGCGAAACGCGCGTCCGGCGGAATGATGTCGGCGATGAAAGTGAAGCGCGCGGGAGTGGCGCACCCGACAGGATTCGAACCTGTGACCTCTGCCTTCGGAGGGCAGCGCTCTATCCATCTGAGCTACGGGTGCCCGGTCACTTGCGGGCGCGGACCCTACCCCACGGGTACGGCCCTGGCCAGTGGCGACGTCCAGCGCGCGCGGACCAGCATCGGGTCCCCCGGTTCGACCGCAACGGTGAACCCGAAACCCGCGAGCAGCCGCAGCATTGGACGATTTTCGCGCAGCACCAGCGCCCAGATATCGAGCACGCCGTAGCGCTGCGCGGCCTCGAGCAGCGCCCGAGTCAGCGCGCGACCGACCCCGCGCCGCTGCCAGTCATGGCGCACGATCAGTGCCAGCTCGGCGCTGCTGCCCGGGGCCGGATCGCGCGACAGGCGCGCGACGCCATAAGCGTCGAGCGGCCCATCCGCGCCCGGCAGCGGCACCGCCACCAGCGCGATCTCGCGCGTCCGATCATAGCGCGCCAGGCGCGACACGAGTTCGTCGGGCAGCGACGGCAGCGCCTCGAAGAAACGGTTGCGCAAATCCTCTTCGGTCGCGTGCAGGAAATTGGCGTAGAAGCGCGGCGCGTCGTCCGGGCCGACCGGCCGGATGCGAACATGCGTCCCGTCGGGCAGCGCGACTTCGTGGTCGGGCAGGTCGGCTGGGTCGGGCACGATGGGATCGATGTTGCGCCGGGCTGACCTGTGCGTCGAGCGCGGATCCTGTCACCGTGCAGGATATGCGAGTCGTATCCATCCTGCGCCACACCATTGTCGCGCATGCACGCACCTTCATCGCAGCGGTGGTCGGCCTGGTCGTCGGGCTTATGCTGCCCGAAACGCTCGGCTGGGCCAGCCGCGCGCTGCTCGGCTGGGACGTGTTCGCCTTCGTGTCGCTGGCGCTGATCTCGTCACTGGCAACGTGCGGACCGGACCTGCTTCGTCAGCGTGCGCAACGCGAGGATGAAGGCCGTTTCGTCATTCTGGGGCTGTTGCTGATCGCCAGCTTGGCAAGTTCGTTCGCGATCGGTTTCGCGATCCGGCCCGCCGAGACGCTGCATGGCTGGACGTTGCTGCAGTACGCCGTCGAGACGGCCGGCACGATCGTGTTGAGCTGGGCGCTGATGCAGACTCTGTTCGCGCTTCACTATGCGCACGACTGGTACGAACACGACAACGTCTCAAGGAAAAGCGCGGCGCAAAAGGCCGAAACGGCACCGCTGCAATTTCCCGGCGAGCTTCCGCCCGACTTCACCGATTTTCTTTATTTCGCCTTCACCGTCGGCATGACGTTCCAGACCAGCGACGTCACGGTGCGCGGGCGCGGCATGCGCAGGCTGGTGCTGCTGCATTCAGTGATCTCGTTTTTCTACAATACCGGCATCGTCGCGCTGTCGATCAACATCGTCGCCGGGCTGCTGCATTAGGCCGAAACGAAAACGCCCGGCGCATGTGCACCGGGCGTTGTCGAACTCGGCGTCAGGCCCAGTCGTCGCCACCGCCGCTGTCGAACGAATCGTCACTCGAAGCGGTGTCCCAGTTCGAGCTCGAATCCGAACCGCTCGACGGGTCGTCGGCGAAACGATCGGTACTGGTGTCGGCACCGCCGGCGCTGTCGCCGTAGTAGTTGTTGACGACGGTCTCGCCGAGACCCGGCGTTGCCGCCTGCGCAAAGCCCTGATGGCCGCCGAACATCGACGAGAGGCCTTGGAACAGCAGCGCGCCGCCGGCGATGCCGACCGCGGTGGTCGCGGCCGAACGCAGGAACGAAGGCTGCTGGCCCTGCGGGGCGAAAGCCTGGGCCGGCGGTGCCGCGTATTGCGGCTGCGGCTGCCCCTGCGGCTGCGCCTGCTGCTGGCCCGGGCCCTGCGGCGCTCCGCCCCACGGGCCCGCCGCCGCGGGCGGCTGCGGACGTGAAGCGCCGCCGCCGAAGAGACCGCCGAGGAAGCTGCCGCCGCCTTGCGCGGCGGGCTGGGCGACGCGGCGTTCGAGATCCTGGATGCGCTGCTGCGCCTGGTTCAGCGCGAAGTCCTGCATCAGCACCGTCTGCGCCAACAGGTAGGGCGCGTCAGGCACGAGTCGCACGGCGTCGCGGATAAGCTGCTCGGCTTCGGGGTCCTTCTGCTGCGGCGGTGCCGCGCGCAGACGATCGATCAGCTGAGTCAGCAGGTCGCGTTCCTGCGGGGTCATGGATTGCTCCGATGGAAAGAGAAAGCGGTCGCGACTCTAGGTAGGGCGAGCCCCAGCCCGGCGCAACGCGCCCTGGCGAGATCATTCCAGCTGTAGTATTTCTCAGATGAATGCGGTATCTGGCAATCGTCCTTCTGTTGGTTGCGGCCAAGACGGCCGTGGCTGCCGATTTCACGTCGACGGCGGGGATGGTGCTGTGCCGGGGCAAGCCGCAATTGGCCGAGGCGGCCCAGGCGACCGCGCGCCGTGACACGGTCTGGTTGGGCGCGATCAAGGGCTGCCGCCGCATCGAGGCAGGCGCGCGCATCATCGAAGTCGCGTTGGATCGCAAGCTTGGCGCGGCCAAGGTCCGGGTCCTGTGGCCGGACCAGCGGACCGAGCTGGGCTGGACCTTCGCCCAATATGTCGGGCGCTAGCGCGTTTCGCGGCGGGAAAACGCGCCAAATCAAACAGGTAGAAAGCACGATCCGATCCAATCGGTTCGGGTCGTGCTTTAGAGTATTCTGTCGCAATCCTCGCCCCTGGGTTTGATCGCTGGACGTGGTAGCTGGATCACATGTCTGGACCAAAAAAGGGCGCGGTCGTCATTACCGGGGCCGCCGGTGACCTCGGCTCGCGACTGGTCAGCGACTACGCCGAAGATGGTTTCATCGTCGTCGCTGCGGATATCGAAGCGGTGCCCAAGCGCGAGCGCGTGCTGCCGCTCAATATCGACATCACCGATCGCGACGCGGTGTTCATGCTGGCGGCGCGCGCCGCCGACCAGCCCGGCGGCCTGGCGATCTGGATCAACAGCGCCGGCATCTTCGTGCCCACCGACATCGCCGAAGCCGACGAGGCCAACTGGCACCGCACCATCGCAGTCAATCTGACCGGCACGTTCTACGGCTGTGCCGCAGCGTTCGACGTGATGCGCAACGCGGGCGGCGGACGCATCGTCAATCTGGGCGCGGTGGCGGGACGGCGCGGCGGGCTCGAAGTACATCCGGCCTGGGCGGCGTCGAAAGAGGGCGTGCACGCGCTGACGCGGGTCTATGCCGCAGCCGGTGCGGCGCACGGAATTCTGGTCAACGCGGTGGCGCCTGGCCTGATCGAAAGCCAGGCGACCCAGCTTTTCGCCGACCAGGATCGCGAACGCCTGACCGAAAGCCACCCGATGAAACGTCTCGCCCATATCGATGAAGTCGCGGCGGCGGTGCGCTTCCTGACCTCGCCCGGCGCGAGTTACGTCAATGGCACCATCCTGACCGTCGATGGCGGCGCCAATGTCGGTCACTGAGGTTCGGCCGGCCGGTTCGCCGCACCCCGCCGGCGGGATTGAAACCGGCGTTGCGCGCGCAAGGTGGTTGGTTATGCGAACCACCATTCCCCTCCTGTTGATGTTGTTGTCGTGGAGCCCGCTTGCTGCGGCGCAGGTGCAAGTCGATGCGACGCCCTGGGCGCCCGGTGACGGCATGGTGTCGGTCGCGCCCCCCGGGGATTTCGGCCGAACCCCGCTGGCCGAAAAACAGGCGCCGCTGCGCAAGGCGCATTCGCACCTGCATCCGGGCGACGCCCAGCGGCGCCAGGACGAGCGCGACCTGGCCGACGAACAGGCCGCCCAGCAATCCGCGAACGCGGAAGCTGCGCAAACCACGCAGAAGATCCAGCGCGAGAACCAGAATCAGCAATTTTCGAACGAGATCCAGGCCGATCACGGTCAGCGCGACCTGGCCGTAATCCAGATGCAGCTCGCCCAGCCGCAACCGATTTTCATCCCGTCGCCGTCGCTCGGCCTGAAGCTGCGCTGAGGGCCGGTTACAAGCGCGAGCCCGGGGTCTATCGTACGCGTCATTCCGTTACGCCAACCTTTGAGGCACGAGAGCGATGACGCGCGCCATCCATCACTGGATCGACGGCAAGGAAGTCCAAGGCAAATCCGGCCGCTTCGGCGACGTGTTCGACCCCGCCACCGGTGAGGTGCAGGCGCGGGTCGATTACGCCAGCGAAGCCGAAGTCGATGCCGCAGTTCAGGCGGCTGCCGCAGCCTTCCCGGCCTGGTCGCAGACGTCGCCGCTGAAACGCGCGCGCGTCATGTTCAATTTCAAGGCGCTGGTCGAAGCCAATGCCGACAAGCTCGCCCGGCTGCTCACCAGCGAGCACGGCAAGACGCTGCCGGATTCGAAAGGGGAAATCGGCCGCGGACTCGAAGTGGTCGAATTCGCGTGCGGCATCCCGCATCTGCTGAAGGGCGATTACACCGAACAGGTCGGCACCGGCATCGACAGCTATTCGATGCGCCAGTCGCTGGGCGTCGTCGGCTGCATCACGCCGTTCAACTTCCCGGCGATGATTCCGATGTGGATGACGCCGATCGCCCTCGCCACCGGCAACACCGTGGTGATCAAGCCGAGCGAGCGCGATCCGAGCTGCTCGATGCTGCTGGCGCAGCTGTTCAAGGAAGCGGGCCTGCCCGACGGCTGCTTCAACGTCGTGCACGGCGACAAGGTCGCGGTGGATTCGGTGCTGAAACATCCGGTGATCCAGGCGGTGTCGTTCGTCGGCTCGACCGCGATCGCCGAGTATGTCTACGCCACCGCAACGGCGGCGGGGAAACGCGCCCAGTGTTTCGGCGGCGCCAAGAACCACATGATCATCCTGCCGGACGCCGATCTCGATCAGGCCGCCGACGCGTTGATCGGGGCAGGCTACGGCTCGGCCGGCGAGCGTTGCATGGCGATTTCGGTGGCGGTGCCGGTCGGTGAAGAGACCGCCGACGCGCTGGTCGAGCGCCTGGCGCCGCGCGTGCGCTCGCTGAAAGTCGGTCATGGTCTCGATCCCGAAGCCGAGTTCGGTCCGCTGGTGACGCGCACGCATCTCGACAAGGTGCTGGGCTACGTCGAAACCGGCATCAAGGAAGGCGCGCGTCTCGTCGTCGACGGCCGCAACTTCACCGCGCAGGGCTACGAGAACGGCTTCTATATGGGCGGCTGTCTGTTCGACAACGTCACCACCGACATGCGCATCTACAAGGAAGAGATCTTCGGTCCCGTCCTGTCGGTCGCGCGCGCCAGCTCGTTCGACCAGGCGGTCGACTGGGTCAACAAGCACGAATACGGCAACGGCACCGCCATCTTCACGCGCGACGGCGACGCGGCGCGCGAATATGCCAGCCGCATTCAGGTCGGCATGGTCGGCGTGAACGTGCCGATCCCGGTGCCGATGGCGTATCACTCGTTCGGCGGCTGGAAGCGCTCGTCGTTCGGCGACCACAATATGTACGGCGCCGAAAGCGTGCGCTTCTACACGCGCGTCAAGACGATCACGGCGCGCTGGCCGACCGGCATCCGCAGCGGTGCCGAGTTCCATTTCGCGTCGCGCGGCCACTGACGCGCAAAGGAAGCGCGCGACACTGATCGTCGCGGTCTGAACAAGAAGGGCGCGTTCGCGAGAACGCGCCCATTTTCGTTCGGGTTCGCTCGTCGCCGCCGTTCAGTGCCCGACGCCGCCGCCCGCCTCGTCGCCCCACAATTGCTTCAGCCGCGCGTCGCGGCCGCAATTGAAGCGGTAGAAGCGGTAGCTGGTCGGATTCTTTTTGTAATAGTCCTGGTGATATTCCTCGGCGCGGAAGAACGGACCCGCGTCGGCGATCTGGGTCACGACCGGCTTGTCGCCGAACCGCTTCTGCACGTCGGCCCGTGACGCTTCGGCGTCGCGTCGCTGCTCGGCGTCGCTGGTGAAGATCGCGGTGCGGTATTGCGTGCCGCCGTCGCAGAACTGCCGGTCCCTGGTCAGCGGGTCGACGTTGCGCCAGTAGACGTACAGCAGCTGCTGGTAGGTGACCTTGGCCGGGTCATAGACGATCTGCACCGCCTCGGCGTGACCGGTCGATCCCGACGAGACCTGCTCGTAGCTGGCATTCGCAACCGTGCCGCCGGTATAGCCGCTGATGGTCGCGACCACGCCCGGCGTGCTGTCGAAGGGCGGCTCCATGCACCAGAAACAGCCGCCCGCGAAGGTCGCGACCTTGAGGCCCGATGCGGGCGGCGGTTGCAACTCGCTCGCCTGCGCCGTGCCGATCATCCCAATCGCGAGTGTAATTGCCACCGCGACGGCTCGGAATTCCGTCCTCATAAAGCCCCTCGACACGCTGCCTGCCGCCCCATTCGCACGGCTTCCATGCCGGTTACGCACCTAGCAGCGCTTGTCCCAGGCTGGGCCGCCTTGCTATGCAGCCCGACCTCCTCCCGCGCGCGCAGGCGCGCTAGTTCCAAAACGAACCGGTTCGCCCCGCGAAGCGGTTTAGCGCAGGATCCAAGCGTATGGACGTCAAAGGCAAAGCCGCGCTCGTGACCGGCGGCGGATCGGGCATGGGCGCCGCCACCGCGCGCGCCCTGGCCGCGGCCGGCGCCAGGGTCGCGCTGCTCGACGTCCAGGAAGATAAAGCCAAGGCGCTGGCCGCCGAGCTTGGCGGCATTGCGGTCGCCTGCGACGTGACCTCGGCGAGCGACGTCGAACGCGCCGTTGCCGCCGCGGCCGCGGCGCACGGCCCGGCGCGCATCGCGGTCAATTGCGCCGGCGTTGCGACCGCCGGCCGCATCGTCGGCAAGGACGGTCCGCTCGCGCTGGACGCGTTCCGCAAGGTCATCGAGATCAATCTGATCGGCACGTTTAACGTGCTGCGTCTCGCCGCCGCCGCCATGACTTCGCTGGAACCACTTGCCGACGGCGAGCGCGGCCTCATCATCAACACCGCGTCGGTGGCGGCCTATGAAGGCCAGGTCGGCCAGGCTGCCTACGCGGCGTCCAAGGGCGGCATCGTCGGTTTGACCCTGCCGGCGGCGCGCGAACTCGCACGCTTCGGGGTGCGCGTCGTGACGATCGCGCCGGGACTGATTGAAACCCCGCTCTTCGCGGGGCTGAACGAAGCCGCCGTCGCGTCGCTGGTCGAATCGACCGTCTACCCGAAACGCCTCGGCAAGCCCGACGAGTTCGCCAAGCTCGTCCTGCACGTCGCGGAAAACGTCCTGCTGAACGGCGAAACGATCCGCCTCGACGGCGCCGTGCGCCTGAATGTGAAGTGAGCGAGCGAAAGATGTCCGAGAATCAAGTTATCGAAACCGACGTCGTCATCGTTGGTGCCGGCCCGTGCGGCCTGTTCGCCGTGTTCGAACTCGGCCTCAACGACATGAAATGCCATGTCGTCGACATTCTCGACAAAGTCGGCGGCCAGTGCGCCGAGCTCTATCCGGAAAAACCGATCTACGACATTCCGGCGCTGCCGGTGGTGAGCGGCCAGGAGCTGACCGATCGGCTGATGCAGCAGATCGACCCGTTCAAGCCGGTCTTCCACCTGAACCAGATGGCGGAGTCGCTCGAGAAGCAGGACGACGGTCGCTGGAAGATGGTGACCGACGCCGGCACGGCGCTGGTCGCCAAGGTCATCGTCGTCGCGGCGGGCGGCGGTTCGTTCGTGCCCAAGAAGCCGCCGATCAAAGGCATCGACGCCTATGAAGGCGCCAGCGTGTTCTATTCGGTGCGCCGCATGGAGACGTTCCGCGACCGCACCATCGTGATCGCGGGCGGCGGCGACAGCGCGCTCGACTGGACGCTGAACCTGGCGCCGCTGGCGAAGAAACTGACCTTGGTCCATCGCCGCGACGAGTTCCGCGCCGCGCCGCATTCGGTGGCGGCGATGCGCGAGCTGGTTGCCGCCGGCAAAGTCGATCTTCGCATCGCGCAGATCGCCGGCCTCGAAGGCGAGGGCGGCCAGCTCTCGGGCATCGCGCTCAAGACCGATGCGGGCGAACTGTCGGTGGTGCCCTGTGATGCGCTGCTGCCGTTCTACGGCCTGACGATGAAACTCGGGCCGGTCGCCAGGTTCGGCCTGAACCTGCACGAGAATCTGATTCCGGTGGACACCGAGAAGTTCGAGACCAGCGAAGCGGGCATCTTCGCCATCGGCGACATCAATCACTATCCCGGCAAGCTGAAACTGATCCTGTCGGGCTTTCATGAAGCCGCGCTGATGGCGCAGCAGGCGTTCCGCATCGTGCATCCGGACCGCAAGCTGCGTTTCCAGTACACGACGAGCTCCTCGGATCTGCAGCAGAAGCTCGGAGTTGCCGCGTGAAGATTTTCGTCGAAGTCGAAGGCAAGCAGCACACGATCGAGACCACCAGCGAATTGCCGCTGATGGAGGTGATGCGCGACGCCGGCATTCCGGTGCTGGCCTCGTGCGGCGGCTCGTGCGCCTGCGCCACCTGCCACGTCTATGTCGATCCCAGCTGGGTCGAGCGCGTACCGCCCAAAAGCGCCGACGAGGAAGCCACGCTCGATGGCGCTTTCGGCATCGAATATAATTCGCGCCTGTCCTGTCAGATCCCGATGTCGCCCGAGCTGGACGGGTTGAAGGTGATCCTGGCGCCCGACGCGATCGGCTGAGTCGGCACCCTTCACCGCCAAGACGCCAAGGCCGCCAGGATCGCCAGGGTAAGAATCGGCGCCGACGCCGCGCGCTGCAGTCCTGATTTGCCTCGTTCCATGCCCGCGCTGCGCAATCTTGGCGCTTCTTGGCGTTCTTGGCGCCTTGGCGGTGAAATTGGCGCGCGACCGCGCTACAACGCTGCCCCATGCAGTTCGAACTCGACGACGACCAGCGTGCGCTGGTCGATACGGCGCGCGCCTTCGCCGCTGACAGGCTGGCGCCGCATGCGGCCCAGTGGGACGAAGAAAGCCATTTTCCGGTCGACGTGCTGCGCGAAGCCGCCGCGCTCGGCTTTGCCGGTCTCTATTGCGACCCGGCGCATGGCGGTTCCGGCCTGACGCGGCTCGACGCGGCGCTGCTGTTCGAAGAGCTGGCAGCCGCCGACCCGTCGACCGCGGCCTATCTCTCGATCCACAACATGGCGGCCTGGATGGTCGACACGTTCGGCAATGACGCGCAGCGCGCGCGCTGGTTGCCGGGCCTGTTCACGATGCAGACACTGGCGAGCTACTGCCTCACCGAGCCGGGCGCCGGATCGGACGCGGGCAACCTCACCACGCGCGCCGCGCGCGACGGCGATCAGTACGTGCTCAACGGCGCCAAGGCCTTCACCTCGGGCGGGGCGGAGACCGATCTCTACCTCGTCATGGCGCGCACCGGCGGGGCGGGGCCCAAAGGGATTTCCTGCATCGCGGTCGAACGCGGCACGCCGGGTTTCTCGATCGGCAAGCGCGAAAAGAAGCTGGGCTGGAACAGCCAGCCGACCGCGGCGCTGAGCTTCGAAGATTGCCGCGTGCCGGTGACCAACCGCATCGGCGAAGAAGGCGACGGCTTCAAGATCGCGATGCGCGGTCTCGATGGCGGCCGGCTCAACATCGCGGCCTGCTCGCTCGGCGGCGCGCGCGCGTCCCTGTCCCTGGCACTGGCCTATGTGCAGGAGCGCCGGCAGTTCGGCCAGCGCATCGCCGATTTCCAGGCGACGCAATTCCGCCTCGCCGACATGGCGACCCATCTCGACGCGGCGCGTCTGATGGTGCATCGCGGCGCCGCGTCGCTCGACGCCAAACATCCCGAAGCGACGATGCGCTGCGCCATGGGCAAGCGTTTTGCCACCGACATTTGCTGGCAGGTCGTCGACGAGGCGCTGCAGCTCCATGGCGGCTACGGCTACATCAAGGATTACGGCGTCGAGCGCTATCTGCGCGACCTGCGTGTCCATCGTATTCTCGAAGGCACCAACGAGATCATGCGCGTGATCATCGCGCGCCGCATGCTGGAGCAAGGTTGGCAACCGTGATGACTGCGGACAAGAATTTCTCGGCGCCCGAAGTCCTGTTCGAACGGCGCGGGCAGATCGGCATCATCACGCTCAACCGGCCCAAGGCGCTCAACGCGCTGACCACCGGCATGTGCGCGGCGATCGACGGCAGTCTGCGCGATTGGGGTCGCGACGCGTCGGTGCGCGCCGTCGTCACGCGCGGCGCCGGCGGTCGCGCCTATTGCGCCGGCGGCGACGTGCGCGCGGTGGCGGAGTCGGGCATCGGCCGCAAACAGGGCGACGATGACGGGCTGACGCGCGATTTCTTCCGCACCGAATACCGGATGAACCGCCGTCTGCAGCGCTTCGAGAAGCCGCTGGTCGCCTTGATCGACGGCGTCACGATGGGCGGCGGCATCGGCCTGTCGATGCATGGCAGTCACCGCGTCGCGACCGAACGCACCTTGGCGGCGATGCCCGAAACCGGCATCGGCCTGTTTCCCGATGTCGGCGCGTCCTACGTGCTGCCGCGTCTGCCGGGGGCGCTGGGCCCGTATCTCGCGCTCACCGGCGCGCGGCTCGGCGCGCCCGATCTCGCCCATCTCGGCATGGCGACCGACGTGATCGAGTCCGGCCGTCTCGACGACCTCGTCGACGCGCTGGTCGCGGCGGATTGGCAGGCGGGCGGTGCACGCGAAATCGTCGATACTGTGCTGAAGACCTTCCGTGTCGCGCCGGGCGCGGCGCCGCTCGCGGAGCATCGCGACGTGATCGATGCGTGTTTCGGGCTCGATACGGTCGAGGCGATTCTTGCGGCTCTCGACAAGACGCAAGGCGTCTTCGCCAGCGAAACCGCAGCGACCATCCGCACCATGTCGCCGACCAGCTGCAAGATCACGCTCGAGGAAATGCGCCGCGGCCGTGACCTGTCGTTCGACGACTGCATGCGCATGGAATACCGGCTGACGCAGAGCGTGCTCGCCGACCATGATTTCTACGAAGGCATCCGCGCGCTGCTGATCGACAAGGACAAGCAGCCGAAATGGCGGCCCGCGACGCTGGCCGAAGTGCGCGACGTGACCAACTATTTCGTCACGCCGCCGGATGGCGACCTGACGTTCGAAGACTGAAGACGAACGAATTTCCGGAGGACACGCATGGCCAAGATCGCGTTCGTAGGGCTCGGCAATATGGGCCTGCCGATGGCGCAGAATTTGGTGAAGGCCGGGCATCAGGTGATCGGCGTCGACCTGTCGCCCGTCGCCTGCGAAGCGCTGCACGCGGCCGGGGGCGCGGTCTCGACCAGTGCTGCCCAGGCGGCCGACGGTGCCGAGCTGCTGATCACCATGCTGCCTGCCGGCAAGCATGTGCGCTCGGTGCTGCTGGGTGACGAGGGTGCCTTGGCGAAGCTGGCACCCAGGGCGCTGGCGATCGACAGTTCGACCATCGACGTCGACACGGCGCGCGCGCTGCACGCGGCGGCTTCTTCGCGTGCTGTTGGATTTCTTGACGCGCCGGTGTCGGGCGGCACGGTCGGGGCCCAGAACGCGACGCTGACCTTCATGGTCGGCGGCTCGGACGACTCGGTCGCGCGCGCCACCCCGGTGCTGCAGCAGATGGGCAAGGCGGTGATTCATGCCGGCGGCCCCGGCAACGGCCAGGCCGCCAAGCTCTGCAACAACATGATGCTCGGCATTCAGATGCTGTCTGTTGCCGAAGGCTTCGCCTTGGCCGACCGGCTCGGCCTCGATCGCCAGAAGCTGTTCGACATCGCCTCGAAGAGCTCGGGCTCGTGCTGGTCGCTCACGGTCAATTGCCCGGTGCCGGGTCCGGTGCCGGCCTCGCCGGCCAATCGCGACTATGAAGGCGGCTTCCTGACCGAGCTGATGCTCAAGGATATGCGGCTGGCGCAGGACGCGGGTGCCAGCTCGGGCGCGGCCACGCCGCTGGCGGCGGTGGCGACGCAACTCTATGCGCTGGCGGCGCAGGGCGGCTTCGCGAAGAAGGATTTCTCGTCGCTGTTCGAGTTCCTCACGACAAAGAACTGAACAATGGGGCCACGCTCGCGTTCTGACCTCAACAGGAAGGGACGCGAGATGGCAGAAATCCGGATGCTGGACGCGCACGACGCCATGCCCGAGGGGCGTGGCCGGCACGTCATCGTCATCAAACAGTTCCACGAAGATTCGCCCCGCGAGACGGTGATCCAGATGATCCTGTCGCGCGGCGAGGGGCCGGACGAGCAGACCGAACCGGTCCATGCCGACGGCCGCAAAATGAGCTTCGAAGAGGCCCTACGTGCCGCCCGCGCTGTGGCCGACAGCGAGGGCATTCATTTCGTCTACGGCATCGACCGCACGCGTGGCCCGCGCGAAACCGCCGTTCTGGCGGCCGGTGGCGACCACTCGGTCGCGATGGACAAGCTCGACGATTTCGACACCGAAGAGGGCGAGCACGGCGCCGACATGGAAGACCGCCGGAACGGCGAGCCCCAGGACTACCGGGCCGACCACGAGGTCTGACCCGGGGAAACCCAGCCCCTCGCCAGCGTTTCACATCGAACTCTCGACGCCGCGGCTCGTTCCTGGTGCAATCACGGAACGAGGCGGTGGAACATGGGTCCTGCGTTACTGCATGCCTTTCTGACCCGGCTTATCCGGCAGGGTCGACTGACGGTGACCGATCATCGTGGGCGCGTCCGTGAGTACGGCGCCCCCGACGACAGCGTGCCGGTGGCCATCCGGCTGACCGACTCCAGGGTGGCGCTGGCGCTGGCGCTGCGGCCCGACCTCGCCTTCGGCGAAGCTTACATGGATGGCCGCTTCGTCATCGAGCGCGGCACGGCGCGCGACCTGATCAGGCTGTTGATGCGCAATCTGCAGGTCACCGGCGGCAGCCTGCCCGCCGACCGGTTGGCCCGATATTTCCGGCCGCTGATGCTCAAGCTGCACCAGGCCAACTCGGCCCGCCGCTCGCGCCGCAACGTCGCCCATCACTACGACCTGTCGGACGAGCTCTACGATCTCTTCCTCGATCCCGACCGCCAATATTCCTGTGCGTATTTCCGCACCCTGAGCACGCCGCTCGAGGTCGCGCAGCTCGACAAGAAGCGCCATATCGCTTCGAAGCTGCTGCTCAAGCGCGGCCAGCGCGTGCTCGATATCGGGTCGGGCTGGGGCGGTCTGGCGCTGTTCCTCGCCGAACATTACGGCGTCGAAGTCACCGGTCTCACGCTGTCGACCGAACAGCATGCCTACGCCACCGAGCGCGCGCGCCGCGCCGGCCTGTCGGGCCGTGCGCAGTTCAAGCTGCAGGATTATCGCGAGGAGACGGGGCAGTACGATCGCATCGTCTCAGTCGGCATGTTCGAGCATGTCGGCGTCACGCAGTACGACACGTTCTTCCAGACCGTGCACCGGCTGTTGCCGTCGGACGGTGTCGCGCTGCTGCATTCGATCGGCCGCGCCGATGGGCCGGGCCTGACCAATTCGTGGCTGCGCAAATATATTTTCCCGGGCGGCTATTCGCCGGCTTTGTCGGAAGTGCTGCCGTCGGTCGAGCGTGCCGGACTGTGGGCGACCGACGTCGAAATCCTGCGCATGCATTACGCCTGGACGCTGCGCGAATGGCAGGTGCGGTTCGCAAACAACCGCGACCAGATCGCCAAGCTCTACGACGAACGTTTCTGCCGCATGTGGGAATTCTACCTCGCCGCGTCGGAGGCGAATTTCGAATATTGGAGCGGCATGGTGTTCCAGATCCAGCTTGCCCGCGAACAGCACGCAGTTCCGTTCACGCGCGACTACATGGTCGCCGAAGAAACGCGCCTGCTCGAACAGGCGTCAGGGTCGAGCGCGCGCAGCGCCTAGAGGGACCTGGAGGGAGTCTTCACGAGGTTGGAGATACCATCATGCCCTGGACGCAACTCTACGACCCGTTCGGCAGTCTGCCGCTTTCGGCGCTATGCGCCGCGGTGCCGATCGTTTGTTTGCTGGGCGCGCTCGGCTTCTTGCATTGGCCGGCACACCGGGCGGCGCTACTCGGTCTGGCGGCGGCCCTCGCCGTCGCGATCCTCGCCTATGGCATGCCGGTGGCCCTGGCCACCCGCGCGGCGGTGTTCGGGGGCGCGTACGGATTGCTGCCGATCGGCTGGATCGTTTTGAACGTGATCTTTCTCTACCAAATGACGTCGGAGAAAGGCGCATTCACGACCTTGCAGGACAGCCTGTCCCGAGTGACTGAGGATCGCCGCCTGCAAGTGTTGCTGGTGGCGTTCTCCTTCGGCGCGTTCTTCGAAGGCGCCTCGGGATTCGGCACACCGGTCGCGATCACCGGTGCGATCCTGATCGGGCTGGGTTTCAGCCCGCTGGCGGCGTCTGGCTTGTCGCTGATCGCGAACACCGCGCCCGTTGCCTACGGGGCGTTGGGCACGCCGGTTATCGCGCTCGCCGCAGTCACCGGTCTCGACATCTTCGATCTCTCGGCGATGATCGGGCGGCAATTGCCGTTCTTCTCGATTCTGGTGCCGTTCTGGCTGGTCTGGGCCTTCGCCGGTTTCCGCGCCATGGCCGAGATCTGGCCCGCGGTCCTGATCGCAGGCGCGTCCTTCGCGATTCCGCAATTTCTTGTCTCGAATCTGCACGGGCCGTGGTTGGTCGACGTCGTCGCGGCGATCTGCTCGATCGTAGCGCTGACCCTGTTTCTCCGCGTCTGGCACCCGCGCCACATCTGGCGCAGCACGGCGCTCCGCGGAGCCGAAGCCTTCGAGCCGGCGCATGCGCCGGCGAGCATCGGTGCGCAGGCCGTCCCGGACGGCGGCGTGCAGCGCCGACCGCCAGCTTCGGGACGCGAGGTCTTCCTGGCCTGGCTCCCCTGGCTGATCCTCAGCGTCGTCGTGTTCGCCTGGGGCACGCCGCAGGTGAAAGTGGCGCTCGATGCGATCTCGGTGGTGAAGATTCCGATGGCCGGCCTGCATGAGATGGTGGAACGCGTGCCGCCGGTCGTCACCAAACCGGCCCGCGAGGGCGCGATCTACATCTTCAACTACCTCTCGGCGACGGGTTCGGGGATCCTGATTGCGGCAATCATCGCGGGGTTCGTCATGCGCTTCTCGCCACTGGCGATGCTGCGCATCTATGGCCAGACGCTATGGCGCGTGCGGCTGTCCCTGCTGACCATCGCGGCGATGCTCGCGATCGGCTTCACGACGCGTTATGCGGGCATTGATGCGACGCTCGGGCTGACCATGGCACATGCGGGTGTGTTCTACCCGTTCTTCGGCACGTTGCTCGGCTGGCTCGGCGTCGCGCTGACCGGCTCAGACACCGCTTCCAACGTGTTGTTCGGCGGTCTGCAGCGCGTCAGCGCCGAACAGTTGGGCCTCAGCCCGACCTTGATGGCCGCGGCCAACAGCTCGGGGGGCGTGATGGGCAAGATGATCGACGCGCAGAGCATCGTCGTCGCCAGTACGGCGACGCGATGGTTCGGCCACGAAGGCGACATCCTGCGCTACGTGTTCTTCCACAGCCTCGCGCTGGCGTCGCTGATGGGACTTCTGGTCATCGGCCAGGCCTATCTCTGGCCGCTGAGTCAGCTCGTCGTGCGATGAGGCGTCTCGCGCCGGCTTAAAGCATGATCCGATCCAATTGGATCGGATCATGCGTCTAACATTTTGGTCTGGCGCGTTTTCGCTGAAGCGAAACGCGCTAGGCCGGCGCGAGCAGCTTTTCCATCTCGTCCATGATCGTGTTCATGCGTCGCACGAGCGCCTGGTAGGGCTCGGGCTTGGTCATGTCGAGCCCGGCCTTCTGCAGGATCGCCACCGGGTGATCCGAGCCGCCGGCCTTGAGCACCGCGAGGTAATTGTCGCGGCCCGCGTCGCCCTTGGTCTGAATCTGCTCGGCGAACCACGCCGCCGCCGAGATCGACGTCGCGTACTGGTAGACGTAATAGGCGCGATAGAAATGCGGGATGAACGCCCATTCGACGCCATACAGATCGTCGATCTTCATCACGCCCTGCGCGTCGCCGTGATAGCGCTTGAGCAGGTCGAGATAGATCGCGCTCAGCTTGTCGCCGGACAGGGCTTCACCGCGTTCGATCGCTTCGTGCGTCTTGAGCTCGAACTCGGCGAACATGGTCTGGCGGAAGAAGGTGCCGCGCAGCGTCTCGAGGATCTGGCCGAGATAGAACAGCTTGTCGTCCTTGCTCTTGGCTTCGGCGACCATGCGGTCGGCCAGCAGCATCTCGTTGCAGGTCGACGCGATCTCGGCGAGGAACAGCGGATAGCCCGCCGTCTCGTAAGGCTGCGCTTCGTTCGCCAGCACCGAATGCAGCGCGTGGCCCCATTCATGCGCGTAGGTCGACAGGCCGTCATACGACTCGTGATGGTTCAGCAGCAGGAACGGATGCACGTCGTAGGCGCTGCCGCTCATATAGGCGCCGCTGCGCTTGCCCTCGCTCGGATAGACATTCACCCAACGCTCCGCCGTCGCCTTGGTGATCTTGGCGACATAGTCCGGACCCAGCGGCTGCACCGCCGCCAGGGTCAGTTCGCGCGTGCGCTCGATCGGGAATTTCCGGTCTGACTTCAGCATCGGCGGATAGATGTCGTAGTAGCGGATCTCTTTCAGGCCGAGCAGGCGCTGCCGCAGCTTGAAATAGCGATGCAAGGTCGGCAGCCCGTCATTTGCCGCCTGCACCAGCGAACGATACACGTCGTCCGGCACGTCGTTGGCCGCCAGCGACGCGGCGAGCGCGGTCGGATATTTGCGCGACCGTGCCGAGAACACATCGCCGCGCACCGAGGCGACATACATCTGGCCGATCGTGTTGCGATACTGGTTCCAGGCCCCGAAGAAAGAGTCGAACACCTTCTTTCGGTCGTCGCGGTGGGTCGCCTGGCGCGCGTCCGAAGAGCCCGGGCTGTCGAGACGGATCTTCTTGCCCGTCGCCAGCGTGATCGTCGGCCACGGCAGTTCGGCGTTCGACAGTTGCGAATAGATGGCGTTGGGACCGGCCCGTACCACCGAGCTGCCGGCCAGCACCGATTCGGTTTCGTCGCTCAACACGTGGCTGGCCAGGCGCTGCACGTCGCGCAGCGCGAAGGCATGTCTGGCGAGGCCGGGTTCGGCCGTGATGAACGCCTCGATCTTGTCCTTGCCCAGCGCGGCGATCTCGGGACGCATCCAGGACACGGCCTGCCCGTATTCGGAACTCAACGCCTGCATCAGCTGCCGCATCTCCTGCGGCTTGGTGCTGCGCAGATCTTCGTCGGCTTTGAGATTGGCGTAGACGCCGAGACGGTCGAGCCGCTTGCGCACCGAAGACGACTCGTCGAGCGCGCGCAGCAAGGTCGCGGCATCGGTGCCGAGCGTGCCCTTGAAGGGTTTCAGATTGGGCAGCGCGCCCTTCACCGCCAGGCGTTCAGCGTCCCAGGCCCCCTCGTTGGGGTAGAGTTGGGTCAGTCCCACATCCAGCGCTCGTCGACCTTGTGCGCTTCGGCCGGGGGATTGGCGGCATAAGACAGGGCGGGAGCGGCGGCGGCGAGCAGGGCGCCGCATGCAACGGCGGCTCGGAGCGAAACGATCATGCGCACGGACGAGGACTCCGACGGAGAAGGAAGGGCCGGATCTTGACCAGCCGGCGTGCCGCGGGCAACGCGGGGGCCGTGACGAACCGTGACCCGACACCCTGGAAAGCGACCGCGACCGGTCTGCGCCTCGAACTGCAGGCGCGGCCGGGCCGGCCCAGCACCAAGCCCAGCGGGCTGAAGAATCTGGCCGATGGCGGCGTCGCGCTCGCGGTCGACGTCGCCGCCCCGCCCGAAAACGGCAAAGCCAATGACGAGCTGGTCGCGGTTCTGGCGCGGCTTCTCGGCGTGCCGAGATCGGCGATTCGGATCGCCACCGGCGCGGGCGTCCGACGCAAGTCGCTGCAGATCGACGGCGACCCGGCGGTGCTTGCCCAGCGCCTGGCGGCGTGGGTCGCCGGACCCTGAAATCTAGCTCGCAATATCCTCGAGCACGCGCCCGCGGGTTTCTTCACCCAGCAGCAGGACCGCCATCGCCGCGACGACGAAGGCGCCCGCACCCAGCGCGAACACGCCGGCCGATCCCATGGTGGGCAGGATGATGCCGATCACATACGGACCGATCAGCGAGCCGACGCGGCCGATCGCTGACGCGAAGCCGGTGCCGGTGGCGCGAATGCGCGTCGGGTAGAGTTCGGGCGTGTAGGCGTAAAGCGCCGACCACATGCCGAAGAGGAAGAACTGCATGGCCAGGCCGTAGACGATCAGCATCGTCTGGTCGGCGGCGTTGCCGTAGAACCAGCACGCAACCGCGCCGCCCAGCAGCATCGTGATCAGCGTGCCGCGCCGGCCCCAGCTTTCGACCAGCCAGGCCGAGCACAGGAAGCCGGGGATGCCCGCCAGCGAAATCGTGATCGTGTAGAAGACCGATTTGGTGACCGGGAAGCCCTTGGCCTGCAGCAGCGCGCCGAGCCAGGTCGTCAGACCGTAGAAACCCAGCAACGCGAAGAACCAGAGACACCACAGCATCGTGGTGCGGCGCGCATAGGGTTTGGACCATAGCGCAGCGATGCCGCCGCCCCGCGTCGTCGGCGCCGGTACCGCGAGTGCAGGTTGCGGCAGCGCGGCGCCGCCCAGCCGCTGCTGCACCTTGACCTCGATCTCGTGCATCACGCGTTCGGCGCGTTCGTGATCGCCATGCGAGGCAAGCCAGCGCGGTGATTCCGGCACCAGACGCCGAACCACCAGCACGAAAATCGCGGGGACACCTTCGATGATGAAGACCCAGCGCCAGTCGGCGTTTTGCAGCACGACGTAGCAGAGCAGGCCCGACACGACGAAGCCGATCGGCCAGAAACCTTCGAGGAACGCGATATAGCGGCCGCGGCTTTTGGCCGGGATGATTTCCGACACCATCGACTGCGCGACCGGGAATTCCATGCCCATGCCGAAGCCCAGCAGCACGCGCGCCAGCCCGAGCGTGGTGGCGTCGGGCGACAGGCCGCACAGGATCGAACCGACGCCCCAGAAGATCATGCTGACCTGGAACACGCGGGTGCGGCCGAATTTGTCGGCCAGCAACCCGGCGCTGGCGGCGCCCATGAACATGCCGAGGAAGCTCATGCTCGACAGCAGTCCCGCCTGCGCGGTGGTGAGCTGGAATTCCGTGCGGATCGAACCGAGCACGAAAGTCAGCGCGCCGAGATCGAGACTGTCGAAGAACCATGCCGTCGCGATGATCGCGAACAGCCCGCGCTGATACGAGGTCAGCGGCAGCCGTTCGAGGCGGGCGGCGATTGCGGCGCTCTGCGCCGCGGTGCGTGCATCGGTGGTGGTGCCGGCTGCATAGGCCGGACTCGCGAACTGCGTCTGGTCGCTCATGCTTCCTCCCCGGTCAGGCCTTCTGCTGCGGCCATTTCGAATATATGACTAACATATCAGAAAGCCTGTCAATGCGGTCGAGCCGGTCCGTTGCCCGGCCGTCGCGGGGCCGGTACAAGCCGAATGCGGACAGGCCCAACGCGAAAAAAGAGCAGCGATCACGGGGAAAATGGCGACCACGCGAAGCAAAGCCGAGCCGGCCCTGCGCCGAAAGAGCGCCAAGACCGGCGCGCCGGCCAAGCGTGCCGGGGCTGCGGCCGCTGCCGCGCCCGCCGACGAAGCCGAATACGCGACGCTGACCGATCGCGCCTATCACGAGCTGGAAGAGCTGATCGTCACGCTGCAATTGCCGCCCGGCACGGTCCTGTCGGAACAGACGCTGGCGCAGCGGCTCGAAATCGGGCGCACCCCGATCCGCGAAGCTTTGCAGCGGCTGGCCCGCGACGGGCTGGTGACGGTGCTGCCGCGCCGCGGCATTCTCGTTTCGGCGATCAATCTCGAAACGCAGCTACGGCTGCTCGACGTGCGGCGCGAGCTGGAACGGCTGCAGGCGCGTCTCGCGGCCGAGAACGCGACCAAGGACGAGCGGGCCCAGTTCGCCGATGTCGCGCGCGGCATGCTGCGCGCTGCGGCCGAGAATGACGACAAGGGCTTCATGCGGCTCGACCGCCGTTTCAACACGCTGGTGAGTCAGGCGGCGCACAATGAATTCGCGGCGCGCGCGATGGGCTTGATGCACGGCCTGTCGCGACGCTTCTGGTACCAGCATTACCAGCAGGTCGCCGACCTGCCGCTTGCGGCGCGGCTGCATGCCGAAGTGGCCGACGCGATCGCCGAAAAGAAGGCAGCCGCCGCGGCCAAGGCATCGGATCGTCTGGTCGACTATATCGAAAGCTTCGCGCGGCAGACGATCGAATGACGCCCCGCGCAAGCGGGGAATTAGGGAAACATCACGACGCTGCGGATGGTCTCGCCGTTGCGCAGCGCTGCAAACCCGTCATCGAGTTCGTCGAGCGTGATGCGGCGCGAGATCAGCGGGTCGAGCGCCAGCTGCGCATCGAGATAGGCGCGCGCCAGCCAGGGAAAATCGCGCGCCGGTTCGGCACCGCCATAGCTCGAACGGCGGATGCGTTTCTCCTGCATCAGCGAACCCCAGCGAAAACCGACGTCGCGCTCGACGTCGAGCTTGCCCAGCCAGACCACTTCACCGCCCGGCCGCACCGCTTCGGTGGTGAGGCGGAAGGCCGACGGCGCGCCCGCCGATTCCAGCACCACGTCGGCACCACGCCCGTCCGTTGCACCGCGTACCGCGGCCAGCACGTCATCGCGTTCGCCATGCAGCGGCACGGCGCCGAGGCTTTTCGCCAGGCTCAGTTTTTCGTCGCGCAGATCGACCGCGAAGACGGTGCCGGCGCCGGCCAGCCGCGCGCCCTGCAACGCGGCAAGCCCGACCGCGCCGCAGCCGATCACCAGCACGCAGGCACCCGGCTCGATATGCGCGATGTTGCGCGCTGCGCCGACGCCGGTCATGACGGCGCAGCCGAGCAGGCAGGCGCGGTCGAACGGCATCTCGCGATCGATCGGCACCGCCTGCTGCCCGTCGACGATGCAGAACTCGCCGAACGCGCCGAGAAACATCAGCGCGTGCAGCTGCTCGCCGTCAGCCCGGAACGCGCGCGGCCGACCGTCGAACTGCAGCGCCTTGGGCCCGTTGGCCAGATATTGCGCACACAGGATCGGCAGGTCGCGGTCGCAATAGAAACAATGGCCGCAACGCGGATTCCACGACAGGACGACGTGATCGCCGGGCACGACATGCTCGACTTCGCCGCCCACCGCTTCGACGATTCCCGCGGCTTCGTGGCCCAGCACGACCGGCATCGGCACGCGCAGCGATCCGTCGATCACTTCCAGATCGGTGTGGCACAGGCCGGCCGCGCGCACCCGCACCAGCACGTCCTTGGCGCCGAGCGGTGCGCTGCGCACCGTCTCGATCCGATGCTTCTGTCCGGCGCCGGCCAGTACGGCGGCGCGATAGTCTCGCTCCATCGCTGCGGCTAGGCGGTGACTTGCGGCCGCAGCACGCGCAGCGCCGCGTCGATATCTTCGCCGCGCAGCTCCCACTCATTGTCGAAATTGGCGACGACGTTGCGCATGAAAATATCGGCCAGCTTGAGCGCTTCCTTGCCGTCGCCGAGATGGTCGGCGAGCAGCGCCAGCGCCAGCTGCCGCGGCTCCTGGCCTTCGTAGCTCCATTCGAATCCATTGGGCGTGAACCGCGCGAGATCGGTTCGCGGATCGAGCGGCGCACCGTTCACGCGCACCGACACGCCGTCGATCGTGCGGTCGCCGACATAGACCTTCATCACGCCTCCCCTCGCGTCCCGTCATTTTGGTGCAAGCGGCGCGGCGGGACGCGCCTTGCCGTGCTGATGCACCAGTGATATATCAGACGCGGAAGCAGCGGCCAAGCGCTGCCCAAGGCTTTGGAGGAGGCGCCTCGTGGAACTGCAGCAGAGCCCGATGTCGGGCCGGCAATTGGCCTATCGCCGGACCTACCGCGAGCGCGTTGCCGGCCATTACAATGGCTGGCTGCACGTGTTCCTGATCTACACGATCGGCCTGACCGCGCTGTACATCTATCTCAGTAACATCGCCGCGGTGCAGGCGGTGGAATGGCTGACGATCCCGGTCACCTTCCTGATCTGCAATTTCTTCGAGTGGTGGATTCACCGCTTCGTCATGCACCGGCCGCTGCAGTTCCGCGCCGCCCGCGCGATCTACAACCGGCACACGCTGATGCATCACCAGTTCTTCACCGAACACGAGATGCGCTTTGCCGACCATCATGACTGGCGCGTGACGTTCTTTCCGCCCTACGCGCTGGCGACCTTCACGCTGATGTCGATCCCGGGCGCGGTCGTGCTTGGCTATCTGCTGACGCCGAACGTGGGCTGGCTGTTCATCACCACCACCACGTCGATGTATCTGATCTACGAGTTCATGCATTTCTGCTGTCACGTCGACGACAATGCGTTCGTGCGCAATATGCCGTTCGTCAACACGATCCGGCGCCACCACACCGCGCATCACGCCCAGTCGATCATGATGGAGCGGAACATGAATCTCACCTTCCCGGTGATGGACTGGCTGCTCGGCACGTCGGATCTCGATCGCGGCCTGCTGGGCCACCTTTTCAACGGCTACAGCACGCGTCACGTCAAAACCAACATGCGCCGCACCTCGCGCACGCCGCGGCCCGACATGATGCCGGCGGCGGGCCGTGCGGCCTGACCTGGCCGATGATCGCCGGGCTGCTGGAATTCGGCCTGCGCTGGCTGCTGTGCTGCGCCGGCCTGTTCCTGCTGCTCGGCATGCTGCCCTTGGCGTCGCGCCCCGCAGCTTCACGGCTCCCGGGCGGAAGCGCGCTGGTGATCGCCGATCTGGTGCTGCTGCCGCTGCTCGCGGCGCTGGCCTTGTGGCGCGGCTTGGTGGCGGCGCCGTGGCCGGGCATCGTGGTGATCGCCGGGTTGCTGCTGCTGAGCGGACCGTTCCTGGTGCAGCCCTTGCCGCATGGCTGGCGCGACGGGCGTCCGGGCCTCGCGCTGCTGCTGGTCTTGTTGCTGATCGCGCTCGTGTCGTGACGCGCGCAAGGAGGCGTTGATGCCGTTCCCGATCAAGTTCGGTCTGTCGGTGGTCGTGATCCTGGTCGCGATCGCCGCCTATTTCTTTCAGGAGTCGCTGGGTCAGGTGGGGCCGAAATATGCCACCGCCTTCCTCGGCGTGTTCATGGTCGCGGCGATGTGGGTGTTCCCCGAAGTCACCCGCAAGAGCGACGACCGCGGCTAGGCTAGCGCAAAAAGCTGGCGAGCTTGGCCAGCGTCTCGGTCAGCACGCCGTCGGGCGAGGCGAGCTGGTCGAGAATGGTGAAATGGTTGGCGCCTGCAATCGCCTGCACCGGCACGCCCAGCGCTGCGGCGTAATCCAGCGTCTGTCCGCGCACCAACGGCAATTCGGCGCCGCCGACCGCGAGCGCCAGCTTTGCACTCGGCCGAAGCAAACGGCGCATCGGTGAATTGCGCAACGACGCCGCCTCGTCGAGCTGCAGCTTCTGGTTCAGATACGAGTGCCGCACCGGCTCCAGATCGTAGATGCCGCTGATCGCCAGCGTGCCGCGCACGCTGGGACGATCGCCCGCCATCACCGCCAGATGCGCGCCTGCCGACCAGCCGCCCAGCAGCAAGGGCGCAGCGGTCTCGCGGTCGAGCTCGTCGAGCGCGCTGCGCACTTCGCCGATGATCGCGTCGAGCGTCGCGTCGGGCGCCAGCGTATAGCCGACCATCGCAACGTCGAGGCCACGCGACATCGGCCCTTCGGCGAGAAAGTGGAAGTTCTCGCGGCTGCGCGACTGCCAGTAACCGCCATGGACGAACACGAACAGCGGCGCCCCCGGCCTGGCACCGAACAGGTCGATGCGGTTGCGCGGCTTCGGGCCGTAGACGATCTCGCGCCGGTCGTCGCACGACTCGCGAAACGCGGCGCTGCGCCGGTCCCAGCCCGCCAGAATCGCGGCGCTGTCGGCCACGCCCGCCGTATTGTTGAGTCCGCGATCGAGCGCGTCCTGGTCCAGCTCTCGCCACGCCTCGTTCATGCCGTCTCCCGCAGGTGCAACAGGCCGCGCCGCCGGGCCCAGTCCAGCCCCGCGCGCGTGTCGCCGCGCGGCCGGTACTCGCAGCCGATCCAGCCGTCATACCTGGTGGCGTCGAGATGTGCGAACACGGTGGCGAAATCGATCTCGCTCGGCTCGGGCTCGTGCCGGTGCGGTGCGCCCGCGATCTGCACATGCGCCAGCACGCTGCGGCAGCGATCGATGCCGAGCAGCAGCTCGCCCTCGCTGCGCTGGCGGTGATAGAGGTCGAGCTGCAGCCGCAAATTCGGCGCCGCGACCGATTCAATCACGCGCAGCGCCGGTTCGGTGCGTTCGAGATAATAGCCCGGCATGTCGATGCGGTTGATCGGCTCGATCGTGATCGTGAGTCCGTACGGACGTGCGAGGTCGGCGGCATAGGCGAGGTTGGCGACATAGACGTCGTGCAGCCGTTCGGCAGCGACACCGGCCGGAATCAGCCCCGCCATCGCATGCAGGTGCTGTGTGCCCAGCGCGGCGGCGATGTCGAGGGCGCGGGCGCAGCCGTCGCGAAACTCTTGCTCGCGCCCCGGCAGCGCCGCGATGCCGCGCTCGCCTGCGTTCCAGTTGCCCGGCGGCAGGTTGAACAGGACTTGCGTCAGGTCGTTGCGATGCAGCCGCGACAGAATCGCGTCGGTTGCATGCTCGTACGGAAACAGGAACTCGACGCCGGCAAATCCGCATGTGGCGGCGGCGTCGAACCGGTCGAGGAAATCCAGCTCGGGAAACAAGAAGGACAGGTTGGCGGCAAGGCGGATCATGACGGCGCCCGCGCGTTGCGCGCCGCCACGGTCAGATAGATCGCGGCCTGGTCGCGATCGCCGAGATGCTGGTCGACCGCTTCGGCGAAAAGTTCGCGCGCGATCCTGGTGCAGGGCAGGTCGAGATCGCCGGCGGCGGTCAGCACATTGTCCATGTCCTTGAGCTGGGTCGCGATATGTCCGCCGGGCTCGAACTGGCCTTCGAGCATGCGCTGCCCATGCACGTCGAGCACGCGGCTGGCAGCGAAGCCGCCCAGCAACGCCTGCCGTGCCTTGCCCGCGTCGGCGCCGCCGCGCCGCAACAGCAGCAGCGCTTCGGCAACCGCCGCGAGGGTGACGCCGACGAGGAGCTGATTGGCGAGCTTGGCGAGCTGCCCGGCGCCGACCGGGCCGACATGCAGCGGTCGCCCCATCGCTTCGAGCAGCGGCGACCAGCGGGCGAAGACGGTTTCGTCACCGCCGACCATGATCGACAGCGTGCCGTCGCGGGCGCCGATCTGGCCGCCGCTGACGGGCGCATCGAGATAGAAGCAGTCGCGCGCCGCCAGCCTCGCGGCGTGAGCGCGCGCCGTATCGGGGCGGACCGAGCTCATGTCGATCATGGTCGCGCCGGCCGGCAGCGCCGCAAGCAGCGCCTCGAGCGCCGACGCGACCGCCTCGTCGTCGGACAGCATGGTGATGACAAGCTCGCAGCCCGCGACGGCCGCTTCGATCGACCCGGCAATCGTCGCGCCGGCCGGTTCCAGCGCCGCGGTTTTGCCGGCGGTGCGGTTGAAAGCGGTAACGTGATGTCCGGCCTCGACCAGGCGCAGTGCCATCGGACTTCCCATCAGTCCGGTTCCAAGCACCGCCACGCGCCGTCGATACACTGGCTCGGCCATGATTTCTCCCGATCGAATCGCAAGCAGGCGTGTCGAGGTGACGAGATCCGCGACAGCGTTGTGAACCGGCCCGAAAACTAACAGTTTGGCAAGAAATGGAGCGCCTGATCCCCGCGCAATGCAGGTTGATTCTTCCGCTCGCGCCGGTGGCGGCCATACCGCGCCGGACATTCGCAACGTTCTGACCGCGGGTTCGAGCCGCGTCCTTGATTGCTGCAGCGTCGCGCAAGCGATCGCCGCGATCGGACCCGGCGCCGAGCCACCCGGCCCGCTGCTGTTCCAGACTCCGGCGCTGAACACGGCGGTGCTGATCAAGGCGCTGCCGCCCGATCATCGCTTCGTCGATTCGCGCGGCCAGCCGCGCACGCGCGTCGGCACCAAGATCTACGTGCCGTTTGACGGCCGCCGTCTCGCCGATGGCGGGCAGACGAGCTTTTTCGGCACCAAGCAGTTCCAGTCCGCGATGGCCGGGTTGATCGATCTCGACCAGCCCACCAAGCGCGCCGCGTTCGAGAGCGACTGCGCGAAGCTGGTCATGCTCGACAAGCTGCCGTCGCTGGCGCCGTTCCTGCTGCGGGACCGGCTGGAACTGTCGAGGATCGAAGTCGACGGCCGCTACTACCAGCTCCCGGAAGAAGAGTGGCGGCAGATCTGCAGCTTCATCCGCTTGGAATTCTCCCGCATCGTCGACGCGATCCTGCCCGATCAGCGCAAGGCCAATCGCGAGAAATTCGATCGCCTGCTCGACAAATTGTGGGCCCTGTCGGACGTCGCCGAACTCGAAGAACTTGCCGACGCGTTCCAGATCCCGCGCGGCGATTGCCTCGACACGTTCTATGCGTGGAAGGGCGTCATCTATTTCAAGTTCGAGTTCGCGCGCGCCTGGCCGACGATGCAGCCTTGCTTCGAATGGCTGAAAGCAAACGCCGACCTGCCCCAGATCGCCGACTCGAGGGCGCGCCAGGGGATGCAGGCGGTGCTGCGCGACGTCTATGGCCGGCTGGCGCTGACGGTCAAGGAGGTGCGCGAGCGCATAAAGAATTACGAGAACTCGTTCGAGGCCTTGTTCGGCGAGAAGGGCGATCCGCGCCCCTTCCTGGCATTCCTCAAAAACGCGCAGGAACAGTTCACCGTAATCGGCCTGTCGCTGGCGCGGGCGCAGCACATGGTCGAAGTCTGGTCGACGCGCAGCGGTTCTTATCCAGGCCGTCGCATGCCCGGCGGCGCTATCCGCGATCTGCTCGCGGCATTGGTCGATCTCTCGCGCGACGAGAACTGATGCCGTAGCGGCGAAGCCGCTCCCGGATTTCAGGTCGATTGAAATCCGGGAGGCGCTTCGCGTCTAAAAAACTCAATAGCCATAGCCGGGGCGGTCCCGGTCGTAGGAACGCTCGTTCGTCGTGTCGACACGATCGGCACGGCGTTCGGCGCGCCAAGCCTCTTCGGCCGAGATGTCGCCGCGCCGATAGGCGCTGTCGACCCGGTCGCGATAGCCGCTCGTGTTGTAGCCGTAGCCGCGATTATACGCGTACGGGTCGGCGCAGGCAGCCAGCGGCAGCCCCAGCACGGCGGCCAACACCGCCTTTCTCCACACTCGTCTCATGTCGTTTCCTCCTGGGAGAAGAAACCGTGCCGGGAAGGCGGCGTTCCGCTGCCCGCTGGGCGGAACGGGCGAGCTCCCTGTCCCACGCAGGGTCGGGAGACATCCGGGCGGCGCGCATGCCGAAGGAATTGAAGCGCGGTCGCGAAGTGATCGGCGCACGTCACCGAAACCAGCGATGCGCTCGATCCTATGGAAAACGTCTTCAAGAGTCGTCCGGCCGAGATCGCGCGGTCAGCATCGTCACCGGCGCGCGGCGAATCCGTTTTGCTCGGCGATCTCGATGTCGCGCTTCCATATCAACCGCGCCGGTGCGACGGACGAGTTGCGCAAGCCGCGACGTCACGCGGGCGCCAACGACAAAGGTCACGTTAGCCAGCCGCAAGCAATTTGGAGCGCGCCGATCGGGCGCGAGAACTTCTCGCTGCGCACGTGCTCGCGTAGCGTCCTGCGAAGCAATCGCAAAACATCGGGAACAGACGTCATGGATGGTGAAGCGGCGCGTCTTGGGTCGAAAGTCGCGACCGTGCTGCGCGTGACCAGCGGCAATTTCCTCGAAATGTTCGACTTTTTTCTGTTCGGCTTCTACGCGACCTATATCTCCAGAACCTTCTTCCCGACCGGCAGCGAATTCGCTTCGCTGATGCTGACCTTCATGACGTTCGGGGCGGGATTTCTCATGCGTCCGTTGGGCGCGATCTTGCTCGGCGCGTATGTCGACCGCGTCGGCCGCCGTCGCGGCCTGATCGTCACATTGTTGATCATGGCAATGGGCACGTTGCTGATCGCGTTCGTGCCCGGCTACGCGACCATCGGGCTGGTCGCGCCGTTGCTGGTCCTCGCAGGACGCTTGCTGCAAGGCTTTTCGGCCGGCGTCGAGCTCGGCGGCGTGTCGGTCTATCTGTCGGAAATGGCAACGCCCGGGCGCAAAGGGTTCTACGTCGCCTGGCAATCGGCCAGCCAGCAGGTCGCGATCATGTTCGCGGCGATCCTCGGCTATGTGTTGAGTCAGCAGCTCAATCCCGACGAAATGAATCAGTGGGGCTGGCGTGTCCCGTTCGTCATCGGCTGCCTGATCGTGCCGTTCCTCTTCTACATTCGCAGCTCACTCGCAGAGACCCCGGAATTTTTGCGCCGTCATCGCCGACCCAATGCGCGCGAGATCTTTCGCGGACTCGCGACCAGCTGGCGCATCGTTCTGCTCGGCATGCTGATGGTCGCGATGACGACGATTTCGTTCTACGCGATCACCGTCTACACGCCGACCTTCGGCAAGAGCGTGTTGAAACTGTCGGCGACCGACAGTCTGATCGTGACCTTCTGCGTCGCGGTGTCGAACTTCATCTGGCTGCCGGTCATGGGCGCGCTGTCGGACAAGGTCGGACGCAAGCCGATCCTGCTGCTGTTCTCCGGCCTCACGCTGCTGACCGCGTATCCGGCGCTGGCGTGGCTGGTCGCAAATGCAACCTTTCCGCACATGCTGATCGTGCTGCTGTGGTTGTCGTGTCTGTACGGCAGCTACAACGGCGCCATGGTGGTCGCGCTGACCGAGATCGTGCCGGTCGAAGTTCGCACCGCCGGTTTCTCGCTCGCCTATTCGCTCGCGACCGCGTTCTTCGGCGGCTTCACGCCGCTGGTGTCGACCTGGCTGATCGAAGAGACCGGCAACAAGGCCGCACCGGGCATGTGGATGGCATTCGGCGGCGCCTGCGGCCTGATCTCGACGCTGATCGTCTATCGCAAGCGCAGGGTGGCGGGCGTGTCGATGGGCGAAACGATCGGGGCGTGAGGCGGATGGGGCGGCGCTGGCGTCCCCGAGAGGATTCGAACCTCCGACCCCCGGTTTAGGAAACCGATGCTCTATCCGACTGAGCTACGGGGACAGCGCGCGGGCGCCTTCTAGCAGGAAAGGCCCGGTTCGTCAGCGGGTGCTGCGCGCCTTGTGCCTGCCCGGCGACGCCAGACCTGCTGTGTCAGCGCACGTAGATATGCACTTCCGGACCGGTGGCGGTGCCGCTGCTGCGCGCGCCGGTGCGGATCCGATCGCGCGCGACGCCCGCTTCGACCAGCACCTTCACCACGCCATCGATTTCGTGCGCGGCCGCGATACGCGCCTTGTCGGTCGCTTCGCCCTTCTTGTGGGGCGCTACGGCATCGACCTGGAACTTGGCCTCAGGCACCCGCACCAGCGCGGCCTTGGTCGCGCCGGTGAGCTGCGGTCCATAGGCGACGTCGGGACGGTCGAAGCGAATCACCACCAGCGGACGTTCGGACTTCTTTTCCGGCGCCGCGGCCGCAGACATTGCAGCGGCGGGGCGCTCAGCCGGGGCGGGGGCCGGGCTCACGGCGGCGCCGGGTACCAGCTCGCCGCGCTGGATCGAGATCTGCAGCGCCGCGAGTCGCTTGCGCTCGGCGGCGATCAGCTGCGTCTGGCGCAGCACATCGGCATCGACCTCGCGCGTCAGGCGCGCGAGCTGGACGACCAATCCATTGGTCTCGTCTTCGACTTCATGCAGCAGCGCGTGATCTTCTTCGACCGCGCCCGACAGGGTCAGGGTGCGGCGCGTTTCGCCCAGGATGGCGCCGGCGCGATCGCCGCCGCGGCGGATGTCGTCGGCCAGCGCGCGCACGCGCGTCTGGTCGCCTTCGACTTGATCGAGGCGCGCCTGCGCTTCGCCGGCGGCGGCGACCAGGCGCGGATTGCCTTTGGGCGTGCCGACCTGCAGGCGCGACACGATCGACGCGGTCGCGGCCTGGTAGGCGGCCTGATCGGTCAGCGCCTGGCCACGAGCCGCTTCGAGCGTCGAACGCTGCGTACGGAGTTGGGTCTGAAGTTCGGTCGCCTGCGCGCGCAGCTCAGCGGCCTTGGCGCCGATGTCGGTCTGGCTCGGCGGCGTGACGGCGCGCTCGGCTGCGGCCATGCGCGTCGCGGAAGGCGACGAGGTCTGGGCGGCAATGGCATTGGGCTGGGTGCAGGATGTAAGAGCGACAAGGCTCGACAAAGCGACCAGGCGAAGCGGCGCGCGCGGGCTCAAGCGTCCATCCCTCATTGGCGCTCCGCGGTTCTCGCACTTACTTCTTCGGAGCCATCTTGGAATGGCAGCGTCGGGTGGATCCGTCAATGATCTCGGGGGTTTCGGGGTGCGGCGCCGAGGTTGCCGTGGCGGCCTTGCAACCCCCAAAGGCTTAGACTAGGTTCCCGGCCTTCCGGCGGCACCCCCGCCCGAAAAAGCGCCCGTAGCTCAATGGATAGAGCATCTGACTACGGATCAGAAGGTTGGAGGTTCGAGTCCTTCCGGGCGCGCCATTTTTCAATGGCTTTTTAGGTACCGCTCGACCGACCCGATCGCGTCCAGGTAACACCCCCTGGCGGGCCGAGTTGCCGGTCGCCGGGACACGAAATTCTCCGCCGTTTGCGTCGACATGGAACGCCCGTCTGCGCGACGAACCTCCGACGACGCGCATCGACGTGATCAGCGCCTCGCCGAGTTTGCTCATCAGGCGGTCTCGAGCAGCTGCGCGACGTACTCGCTCAAGCTCTCGCCCTTCTGCGCCGCCTTCATCGCGGCCTTGCGGTGCAGCTCGGGGCCGACGCGGGCCAGGATCTCGCCCTTGTAGGCTTTGTCCGGCTGCTCGCCGCGCTCCGCGCACATCTTCAGATATTCCTCGATCGTGCCTTGGAACGACGCGCGCAGCTCGTCTGCGGTCGTGCCCTCGAAATGCAGCACGTCTTTCAGGCCGGCGACGGTGCCCGAGAAGGTGCCGTCGTCGGCATCGAAGTCGATCGGGCCGGCGACGTAGCCCTTGTATTCCAGCGTCATGGTTTCACTCCTGCGTTCATCAGGAACAACCGCACCGCGTCGACCGCGCCCTTCTTGGTCGTCGGCTTGGGGTGGGGGCGGTGGAAGACGGCCCTGATCCCGTTCAGGGTCATGCCGACGCGGCTACCCGCGCGCTCTTCGATCTCGCCGCCCAGCGCCCGGACCAGGGCCTCGATTTCCGACCAGCGCACGTCCAGACGGGTCGGGCTCGTGAAGATGTCGCCCAGGGTCTTGCGATGCTTGTTGTTCACCCCCGGTTTGATATCGGGGTCCGCTATCTATGGTCAAGGAGAATGATAGCGGAATGTGATATCTTTTGAGGGACGCCCATTTTCTAGCCCGTGTCCGTACGCATGCCAGGCATCAATCGGAGCGGGACGGCGTCGCTCTCCCAGATCTTCATGTCGTAAATCTCGCCCGAGCGCCGTGCCAATCACGATGAGCGCGTCCGCGATGATGATTGCGCACGGATCGTCGTGAGCCCGCGTAGGCGTCACCGCGCTCGTACCGCATCAGAGGCACTTCGGAGCGCGGGAGCAACCCGAGCTATTTGCTGCCGAACTGCGGGCGGCATTCAGGTCTTTGCAGTATCTTTGCAGTCGCCGTCATGCATCTGGTTCGCCCGCGGGCGAACAGATCGGAATGCACAATCATGAAATCACCGCTGCTCTGGCTAGCTGCAGTCGCTCTCAGCGTGACCTGCGCTTCGATCGAAACCTCCGCAGCGGACACCGGCATGGTGCGGCTGACGTCAACGGTTCGATTGCCGGACGAGGGCAAAATGCCCGATTTCAATCGAGCCACCGCATGGCTCAACTCGCAACCGCTGCGCCCCGCGGATCTCCGCGGCAAGGTGGTGCTCGTCGACTTCTGGACCTACACCTGCATCAACTGGCGGCGCACGCTGCCCTACTTGCGCGCCTGGGCGCAAAAATACGGCGACCAGGGATTGGTCGTCGTCGGCGTGCACACGCCGGAGTTCAGCTTCGAGAAAGACGTCGACAACGTTCGCAAGGTCGCGAAGGAACAGAATGTCGACTATCCGATCGCAGTCGACAGCGACTACGCGATCTGGAACGCGTTCGGAAATCAGTATTGGCCTGCCCTCTATCTGGTCGACGCGCAGGGCCGTATTCGACACCACCAGTTCGGAGAAGGCGAATACGAGCAGCTGGAAGGGATCATTCAGCAGTTGCTCGCCGAGGCTGGGCACGGTTCGCCAGCAGGTCAGCTGGTTGCGATCGAAGGACACGGCGCAGAAGCCGGCGCTGACTGGAAGAGCCTGCGCTCGCCGGAAACATATGTCGGCTACGCGAGCGCCGAGCGCCTCGCGTCTCCCGGTGGAGGACTTCCGGACCGGCGTCGTGTCTATGCCGCCCCCGCTCAGCTGCGACTCAACGAGTGGGCTCTTACCGGCGGCTGGACGATGCGGAAAGAGTTCGCGGTTTCGCACGACGCCAACGGGAAGATCACCTACCGCTTTCACGCGCGCGACGTTCATCTCGTCATGGGGCCAGCGACGCGCGACACCTCGGTTCGATTCCGCGTGTCGATTGACGGACAGCCACCTGGCGCATCAAGCGGGGTTGATGTCGACGCTGAGGGACACGGCACGGTCGAGGAGCCCCGCATGTATCAGCTCATCCGCCAGCAGGCGCCGATCGCGGATCGGCAGTTCGAAATCGAGTTTCTCGACCCGGCAGCGCAGGTCTTCGTGTTCACGTTCGGGTGAACAGGCTGCGCTCCCGGAAATTGCGCGCGCGACGCCACCAAAGTGCAATCAGCGCTCAGCCGTGGGCCCAGATCTCCGGGCCGTGCTGCTCGATGACCGCCGCGAGCGCGGCCGCGCCGCCGAACAGACGCGTGCTGCGTCCCAGCACGACGAACTCGACCTCGCCCGTGGCCGGCAGGCCGAGCGCATCGGGCGCACGCGCAAGCCGACCTTCCTGTAACAGCAGGCTCGATTGCGCGGTCACGCCGAGCCCCGCCAGCGTCGCCGCGCGCAGGCCGCCCAACGTCTGACTCGTCCCGGCGATGAACCAGGGCCGGCCGGCGCGGTTCAGCGCCGCCATCGCCAGCTGGCTGGTGATCGAAGAGGACGGGTACAGAACGAGCGGAATCGGCGCGTCGGCATTCAGCCTGAATCGCGGTGCGCACATCCAGACCAGCCTCTCGCGCCAGATGGAAACGCCGCGCTCGTCACCCTCGCGCCGCTTGGCGAAGACAAGATCGAGATGACCCGCATCGAGCCGGCGATAGAGCATGCTGGTGAGTCCCACCCGCAGCTCGAGCGTGAGGAGCGGGTAGGCGTCGATGAAGTCGCGCAGCAGATCCGGCAGGCGCGTGAGCGCGACATCCTCCGAGACGCCCAGGCGCACGCGGCCGCGCGGCGCGGCGTTCGAAAAATAGTCGGACGCGCGCTGCAAGCTTTCGAGAATTTCGCGCGCCAGATCGACCATCACATTGCCGTCGACGGTGAGGTCGACCGTATGCGTGTCGCGCGCCAGCAGCGGGCGTCCGGCGCCCGCTTCGAGCCGCTGGATATGCTGGCTTACCGTTGACTGGCTGAGATTCAGTTTGCGCGCCGCGGCAGTGAAACCGCCGGTCTCCACCACCGCCAGAAACGTTCGTAGAAGAATTGGGTCGAACGCGACGGTCATCATGAATCTCCATGACCGTAATCGTTAGCGTCGGGCTGCGTCACAGTTTCATACTGGCAGAGATCAAGTCTGGGCACTACGCGACCCGGATTGCGCCATGAGGAACACCAAGATGGAAACAAGCCGACGCACGCTTTTGGGCGGTGCAGTATTTGGTGCGAGCGGGCTGATTGCGCTCGCGACGCCAGCGCTCGCAGAGAACAACGCCAAGCCCGGCGATGGCGGGTTTGGACGTAACGCTACGCAACTCGCGCCGGGCGACAAGGTCGCCTACCACGATCCCAAGGACGTGGGAGCAATGCCCGAATTCCGCTACTCGCTGGACGGCTCGAAACCGAAAATCACGTCGGGCGGCTGGGCCAAAGAAGCGACGGTTCATCAATTCCCGATCAGCAAAGGAATTGCGGGCGTCCATATGTTCCTGGACCCCGGCGCTTCGCGCGAGCTGCACTGGCACGCGATCGCAGCGGAGTGGGCGTTCGTCATTGACGGTCAGTGCCAGACGGTCGTGCTCGACCCCTCGGGCCAGACCGAAGTCAACAATTATGGACCCGGCGATCTCTGGTATTTCCCGAGAGGCCATGGCCATTCGATCCAGACGATCGGCAGCAAGCCCTGTCACTTCATCCTGTCGTTCGACAATGGCGCCTTCTCCGAACACGGCACCTTCTCGATCACCGATTGGATCGACGTAACGCCGAAAGAGCTGCTGGCGTTGAATTTCGGCGTGACGAAAGACCTGTTCGACGCCTTTCCGAAAGGCGAGACCTACATCCAGTCCGGCCCGGTGGTGCCTGTAACACAAGCAGTGGACGCGCCGTGGCCGAAGGACTCGACGCATAAATTCAGTCTGCGCGATGCCAAAGCACGCCGCGACTTCGAGGGCGGAACGTTCCACCTCGCCACCGTTGACGCGTGGCCCATCTCCAAGACGATGTCGGGCGGCGTGATGGTCATCAAGCCCGGCGCGATCAAAGAGCTGCATTGGAATCCCAACGCCAATGAGTGGCACTATTATCTTCGCGGCAAAGGCCAGGTCGCGATGTTCGGCTCGGGCGGACGCGGCAAGGTCGCCGAGTTCAACCCGGGCGACGTCGCGTACATTCCGGCGGGCTTCGGCCATGCGGTCCGCAACATCGGCAACGAGGATCTCGAGATCGTCCAGACCTGGGACAACGGTACGTTCCAGGAGATCGGTTTGAAGGACTGGGTGAAGACCAGCCCGCAATATCTGGCCGCGAACAATTTCGCCGGCGTGCCGAACACCACGATCGCAAAGCTTCAG
>JAQGIE010000132.1 GCA_028291365.1 Rhodospirillales bacterium | reverse complement strand
ATAGGAGCCGCATATAGGAGCCGCGGTCGGACGGGCGGTTCGGCCCCCCATCCCCAGGCCGGCCCTGGGCTTTGCCCTGCGGCTATTACAGCAGCATTTCCGGCGGCTTTTGTGGCCTCTATTGCTTGACATACCGGGCTTGATCCGTAGGATCGCGCGCTTCGCGGGCCCCCAATGGCCCGCTCCGTTTTTATGGGTTTGTGGGGCCGAGGCCATGTTCGCAGTCGTGAAGACCGGCGGAAAGCAATACCGCGTCGCTGCCGGCGACGTCATCAAGGTGGAGAAGCTGGCTGGTGAAGCCGGCGGTACCGTCACGCTCGACCAGATTCTGATGGTCGGCGAGGGCACCTCTGCCACCGTCGGAACGCCGCTGGTCGCCGGTGCCAAGGTCACGGCCCAGGTCGTCGCCCAGGCGCGCGGTCCCAAGATCATCGTCTTCAAGAAGAAGCGCCGTCAGAACTATCGCCGCAAGAACGGCCATCGCCAGGATCTCACGATCCTGCGCGTGACCGACATCGTCGCGGCCTGACGGTTCGTAGGAGTACCAAGCAATGGCGCATAAGAAAGCCGGCGGCTCGTCGCGCAACGGTCGCGACTCGGCAGGCCAACGCCTCGGCGTGAAGAAGTTCGGCGGCGAGGCCGTCATCCCGGGCAACATCATCGTCCGCCAGCGCGGCACGAAATGGCACCCGGGCCAGAACGTGGGCTGCGGCACCGACCACACGCTGTTCGCGTTGGTCGAAGGCCAAGTCCGCTTCCACAAGACCCGCAACGGTCGCGATCTGATTTCGATCGTGCCGGCGCTGGCTGCCGAGTAATTTTTAGACGCGCGTAAGCGCGGCTCCTGGATTTCAGGATTGAGAGCCGCGCGAGAGCGCGGCTCTTTCATTTTCGGCTGCGGCTCGATGAAAACCGGGAGCCGCGCAAGGCGCGGCTAAGTGAAGTTTCTCGACCAAGTCAAAATCTATCTGCGCTCGGGCGACGGCGGGAACGGCGTCGTCGCGTTCCGGCGCGAGAAGTTCGTCGAGTATGGCGGTCCCTGGGGCGGCAATGGCGGCAAGGGCGGCAGCATCGTGTTCGACGTCGTCGAAGGGCTGAACACGCTCATCGACTTTCGCTACACGCAGCATTTCAAGGCGCACAAAGGCTATAACGGCGAAGGCCGTGACAAGTCGGGCGCGGCCGGCGGCGATCTCGTCATTCGCGTCCCTGTCGGCACGCAGGTGCTCGACGAAGACCAGGAAACCGTGCTGCTCGACCTCACCGAAGCGGGGCAGCGAATCACGTTTTTGCGCGGCGGCGACGGCGGTTTCGGCAACGCCCATTTCAAGACCGCGACCAACCGCGCGCCGCGCAAGGCAACGCCGGGTTGGGCCGGTGAAGAACGCTGGGTGTGGCTGCGGCTGAAGCTGATCGCCGATGCCGGCATCGTCGGGTTGCCCAATGCCGGCAAGTCGACCTTCCTCGCCGCCTGCACGCGCGCCAAGCCCAAGATCGCCGACTATCCGTTCACCACGCTCGCGCCCAATCTCGGCGTCGTGCGTGTGCGCGACCGCGAATTCGTGCTCGCCGACATTCCGGGCCTGATCGAAGGCGCGCATGAAGGCGCCGGTCTCGGCGATCGTTTCCTCGGTCATGTCGAACGCACCGCGACCTTGCTGCACCTGATCGACGCGACGCAGGACGACGTCGTCGGGGCGTACAAGACCATCCGCGAAGAGCTGGTCCAGTACGGCGCCGGCCTCGCCGAGAAAAACGAGCTGCTGGCGCTCAACAAGATCGACGCGGTTGATTCCGCCGACCTGAAAAAGAAACAGAAGGCGCTGACCAAAGCTGCGGGCCGCGCGCCGCTGTTGCTGTCGGGCGTGACCGGGCAGGGTGTCGAGCCGGTGCTGTTCGCGCTGCTCGATCGCGTGCGCGGCCGTCCCATCCGCACCGAAGAAGACGGCACCGTGATCGAAGACGAAGCCGAAAACGAAGAAGCGTGGGACCCGCTGGCGTAATCGAACATGAAGAATTTTCCGCAGCGAACACAGACAACGCAGAGAATGACAGGGCGGCTCGCTGCCTCTGTGTTCTCTGCGTTCTCTGCGGTTGAATCTTCTTGCTGCGCGCTGCGCGCGCGGTGTGCGGGGTGAGCTTGCGCGACGCCAGACGCATCGTCGTCAAGGTCGGATCGGCGCTGCTGGTCGGGCGCGACGGTGCGTTGGATGGGTCGCGGCTCGACGCGCTCGCGACCGACATCGCCGCCTGCCGCGCGCGCGGACAGCAGCTGATCGTCGTGACCTCGGGCGCGGTCGCGCTCGGCCGCGCCGCGCTGGGGTGGGGATCGCGCCCGCTCAAGCTCGGTGAGAAACAGGCCGCGGCGGCGGTCGGCCAGATTCGGCTCGCCGATTCCTGGGCGCGCGCCTTGATGCGGCACGAGCTCGTCGCGGCGCAGATGCTGCTCACGTTGGAAGACACCGAAGCGCGCCGCCGTCACCTGAACGCGCGGCAGACATTGGAAGCGCTGCTCGCCAACGGCGCCGTGCCGGCGATCAACGAGAACGACACGGTGGCAACCGCCGAGATTCGTTTCGGCGACAATGACCGGCTCGCCGCGCGCGTGGCGCAGATGGCGTCGGCCGATACGCTAATCCTCCTGTCCGACATTGACGGGCTCTACACCGCCGATCCGCGCAAGGATCCGAACGCGACGCGCATCGCGATGGTCGAACAGCTGACGCCGTCGATCGAAGCCATGGCGGGCGAGCCGCCGCCGGGCTGGTCCTCGGGCGGCATGGTGACCAAGCTTGCCGCCGCGCGCATCGCGACCGCCGCGGGCTGCCGCATGGCGATCGCGCACGGTCACGCGGCGCAGCCGCTGTTGCAGCTCGATGCGGCCGACGCCGCTTGCACCTGGTTTCGCGCCGCCGAGGCGCCGGGTACCGCGCGCAAGCGCTGGATCGCGTCGCACGTGTCGCCGGCCGGAACGGTGCGCGTCGATGACGGTGCCAGGCGCGCCCTCGGCGACGGTAAAAGCCTGCTGCCGGCCGGCGTGGTCGCGGTCGAAGGCAGCTTTGGGCGCGGCGATCTGATCACCGTGCGCGATTCGAGCGGCCATGAACTGGCGCGCGGTCTCGCCGCCTATGACGCCGATGACGCACGCCGCATCGCCGGCCATCGCTCGGCCGAGATTGCGTCGCTGCTCGGCTATGACGGTCCCGACGAACTGGTCCATCGCGACGATCTGGTGCTGGCATGAAACGGATTCTGCTGCTTCTCGTCCTGCTGCTCTCGCCGTTCGCATCGCATGCCGCGAGCGGACCGGCCGAGCGCATCGCCACGATCGTGGCGGCGCGCGACCTGCCGCAGACATTGAAGCAGGAGACCATCGAATCGCGCTTCGCGCCGGTGGTGCGGATGAAGCGCCGCGCCACGGCGCCGGTCGTGTTGTTCACCGATGCGGGCGCCGGCAGCTCGGTGTGGGTGCGCAGCGCCACCGCGCGCTTCGGCGCCGACGGGCAGGCGCGCGTGCGGCTGGAATTCACGCCGTCGCCCGAATTGACCTTCGACGGGTTGGCGGCGGCGATCGAGATCCAGCGCGGCGCCGCCACCGAACGCGGGGTCGTCCGTCGCAGCTGGGACACGAATGACGGGGCGTTACGTCTGTTCACCGCCAGCAGCCGTGACAATGGTGACCAGGTGCTGGTGCTCGAGCTGGTGAAAGAGCCGGCGCAATGACCGTTTCGACCGATGCCGCCGCGTACAGGTTCTGGACCGAAGAGCGCGTGCGCTTCGCCGACATCGACGCCCAGGGCCACATCAACAACAACGCCTACGCGGTCTATATCGAAGGCTGCCGCTTCGACTTTTTCCGCACGCTCGACATGATCGACCCGGCGAGCGGAAAGTACGGCGTGCTGGTGCGGATCGAGATCGACTATCATGCCGAGACGATGTACGGCGCCGCGGTCCGCGTGGGCTTGCGCGTCGCCAAGATCGGCCGAACCTCGTTCACGCTCGAAAGCGCGGTATTCGACGGGGATCGTTGCGTCGCCACCAGCGTTGCGGTGCAGGTGCGGATGGACTCGGCGACCCGCCGCCCGGTCGAGCTGACCGACCAGGAAAAGGCCAGGCTCGCGGCCTATAGCTGACTGGCAGAAGAAAGGGCGGAGGGGTATTTGTCGCTTCCCATGGATGCAGCCGCGCCCCGGACCATACGGCGCGAGGAGTATCGCCCGCCCGCGCATGTCGTGCGCCGCGCCACGCTCACCTTCGACCTGCGCGACGAGGCGTCCACCGTCGCCGCGCGGCTGCGGGTGGCGCGAAATGGGGCCGGCTCCAAGCCGGATCCAGGCGGGCCGCTCGTCCTCCATGCCGCGACCGACCTCGAAATCCTGTCGCTGCGCGTGGACGGCGTCGAAACCGCCTATGAGCGCGACGACGAGACGATCCGCGTCGAAGGGACGGGCGACGAGGCGCTGATCGAGACCGTGACGCGGCTGCGTCCGGCGCAGAACACGGCGCTCGAAGGACTCTACCGGTCGAGCGGCGTCTTCTGCACCCAGTGCGAGCCCGAAGGCTTTCGCAAGATCACCCCGTATATCGACCGGCCCGACGTGATGGCGCCATTCACCGTGCGCATCGAGGCCGATCGCGCGTCCTGTCCGGTGCTGCTGTCGAACGGCAATCCGATCGAAAGCGGCGAGCTCGAAGACGGCCGTCACTACGCCGTGTGGGACGACCCGTTTCCCAAGTCGGCGTATCTTTTCGCGCTGGTGGCGGGCGATCTCGGCTGGGTCGAAGACAAATTCACCACCATGGATGGGCGCGAAGTCACGCTGCGCATCCATGCCGACCGGCGCGACCTCGGCAAGCTCGACCACGCGATGGAGTCGCTCAAGAAGTCGATGCGCTGGGACGAAGAGGTGTATGGCCGCGTCTACCAGCTCGACGTGTTCAACATCGTCGCCGTCGCCGACTTCAATATGGGCGCGATGGAGAATACCGGCCTCAACATCTTCAACACGAAATACGTGCTGGCCGACAAGGAAATCTCGACCGATGCCGACTATCAGGGCGTCGAAGGCGTCATCGCCCACGAATATTTCCACAACTGGTCCGGCAACCGCGTCACCTGCCGCGACTGGTTCCAGCTGTCCTTGAAGGAAGGCTTCACCGTCTTCCGCGACCAGTGTTTCTCGGCCGACCAGTCGGGTGCCGCCGTGCAGCGCATCAACGACGTCGAAACCTTGCGCCGGGCGCAATTCCCCGAAGACGCCGGTCCGACTGCGCATCCGATCCGTCCGGACTCGTATATCGAGATCAACAATTTCTACACGCCGACCGTTTATGAGAAGGGCGCCGAAGTCGTGCGCATGCTGCACGCGCTGCTCGGCCCCGAGAAATTCCGCCGCGGCACCGATCTCTATTTCGACCGCAATGACGGCAAGGCGGTCACGTGCGACGACTTCGTCGCCGCGCTCGAAAACGCGTCCGACATCGACCTTGCCGATTTCCGCCGCTGGTACGGGCAGGCGGGTACGCCGCGCCTGAGAGTACGCACGAGCTGGGACGAGGCGGCGCACCGCTATGAAATCGAACTGACGCAATCGACGCCGCCGACTCCGGGCCAGGCCGAGAAGAAGCCGCTGGTGATTCCGGTGCGCACGTCGTTGTTCGGTGAGGACGGCAAGCGGCTTCCGCTCGACGCGCAGGGATCGCTCGAAACCGTGCTGACCCTGGACCGACCCAGCGCGCGCTTCGTGTTCGAGAATCTGCCGTCACGCCCGATTCCATCGCTGCTGCGCGGTTATTCGGCGCCGGTGCGGCTCGAACTCGATCTCGACGCGACCGCGCTCGCCTTTCTTGCCGGCCACGACGACGATCCGTTCAACCGTTGGGACGCGGCGCAGCAGCTGGCGCTGCGCGCGTTGCAGGCGCAGCTCACCGGCCGCAAGGACGACGCGCATCTTTCGGCGCTGCTGGTGGCGTTGCGCCGGACCTTGAACGACGCAACGGTCGATCGCGGGCTCGCCGCCGCCATGCTCGAACTGCCCGACGAGGCGACCCTGGCGCTCGAGGTCGAACGCGTCGATCCCGACGCGCTGTCGGCGGCGGTCGATCATCTGCACGAGACGGTCAGCCGGGAACTCGGCGACGTGCTGCTGCAGGCCTACGCCGCGAGCGACACCAACGAGCCGATCGCTTTCGACGCGGCGTCGATCGGGCGCCGCGCGCTGCGCGTCGCGACCTTGCAGGTGCTGATGGCCCGGCCCGATGCCGGGCGAACCGCGCTGGCCGAGGCGCAGGCGACGCACGCGCGCACCATGACCGAGCGGATGGGCGCGCTGCGGGCGCTGGTCGATGCCGATGCCTCTGCCGCCGCACCGGCGCTGGAGGAATTCTATACGCGCTATCACGGCGACGCGCTGACCATCGACAAATGGTTCGCGCTGCAGGCGACGGCGCGGCGTCCGGGTGCGCTGACGCGCGTGCGCGAGCTGCTCGACCATCCCGACTTCACGCTCGGCAATCCCAACCGGCTGCGCTCGCTGGTCGGCGCCTACGCGGCGTCGAACTTCGTCGGCTTCCATCGCGCCGACGGTGAAGGCTACCGTCTGCTCGCCGACATCGTGCTCGAGCTGGACAGCCGAAATCCGCAAGTGGCAAGCCGGCTGCTCGGTCCGCTCAAGCAATGGCGCCGCTTCGCCGAGCCGTGGCGCGAGACGATGCGCACCCAGCTCGCGCGCATCGCGGCCAAGCCCGACCTGTCGCGCGACGTGTATGAAACGGTGTCGAAGAGCCTGGCTTGAGCGACACGCCGCGTCTGACGCCGGCCGAATTCGACGCGCTGCTCGAACGGTCGATGCCGAGCGCACACGCGCTGAAGCTCGATACGCGTGCCATCGGTCATGGCAGTGCGACGTTGGTGATGCCGGTCGACGCGTCGCATCTGCGGCCGGGCAACACGCTGGCGGGGCCGAGCTTGTTCGCGCTCGCCGATCTCGCGCTCTACGCCGCCGTGCTGGGCGCCATCGGGCTGGTCGAGAACGCGGTCACGACCTCGATGACGCTCAACTTCCTGCGCCGCGCCGGCCCCGACGCACCGGTGCGGGCTGAGGCGCGACTGTTGAAACTCGGCAAGCGGCTGGCCGTGGGCGAGGTGTCGCTGTTCGCCGGCGACGGCGACGAGCCGATCGCGCATGCGACCGGGACATACTCGATTCCAGCAATCTAGCGGCGGCGCTACGCGCATCCAGGGTCGCGGCTACGCGCCTCCCAGCAATCCCGCTATCAGCGGCACCGTATCCAGCCGCAGCGACGCGTCACCGCTCGACTGCGCATCCCGCACCGCATTGGCGATCGCCGCGGGGATCGGAATGACGCCGCTTTCGCCGACGCCCTTGGCGCCGTGCGGAAAGAACGGCGACGGGGTTTCGAGATGGACCAGTTCGATCGGCGGCATGTCGGCGGCGAAGGGGATGTCGTAGTCGCGCAGGCTGGTGGTGCGCGGCGTGCCGTCCGGCTCGTACAGCAATTGCTCGTACAGCGCGGTGCCGAGTCCCTGCGCGATGCCGCCGATGATCTGCCCTTCGACAATGTCGGGCCGGATCTGCCGTCCGCAATCATGCGCGAACAGGATGCGCCGGACGCGGACGATCAGGTCCGGACACAGCGCGACCTCGCACAGCGCGACGCCATAGGAGATCCCCAGCGCCGGCGGATCGAACGCCATCCGTTCGTCCAGTCCTGCTTCCATGCCGGCCGGCAGCGAGGCGGCGAGGTAAGCGGCCTGGGCCAGATCGGTGATCGAGCGGCGGCGCGTCGGGTCGTCGCGATGCTGCACGCCGCCCTGTACCAGCAGCAGATCGGCCGCATTCGCGTCGAGCAGATGGGCGGCCAGCAGCAACAGCTTGTGTTTCACCTTGCGCGCCGCACCGATCAGCGCCGAGCCGCCGACGCCGGCACCGCGGCTGCCGCCGCTGCTATAGCCGGTATAGGCGCAACTCGCCGTGTCGCCGTGGATGACCACGACGTCTTCGATGGGCAAGGTCAGTTCTTCGGCGCAGAGCTGCGCCAATGCGGCCTCGACGCCTTGTCCCATCGGCGTCTGGCCGGTGAAGACGCTGACCTGACCGCTGGGCTCGACGCGCACCTGGCACACGTCGAAGCCGCCGCTGCGCACGCCGACCATGCCGCACAAAGGCGACGGCCCCATATTCGTCGCCTCGACATAGAAAGCGAGACCGACGCCGCTGCGCGTACCGCCACTGCGTTCGCGCGCGGTTCGTTCGCGCGCCGCATCCCAGCCGAACTTCGCCAGCGCCAGATCGAGCAGCGCGTGATAGCGGCCGCTGTCGAGTACGAGACCGGTCGTGCTCTGGAACGGCATCTCGCTTTCACGAACCAGATTGCGCCGGCGCAACTCCGCCGGATCGATCTGCATGCGTCGCGCCGCTTCGTCGAACGCGGACTCAACCGCGAAATTCACCTCGGGCTGGCCGTAGCCACGAAAGGCGCCGGTCGGCGTGGTGTTGGTGACGACGCCGAGCGCTTCGATGGCGAGCGCCGGCACGCGATAGCCGCCGGGCAGCATCATGCCGCCGGTCCAGGCGCTGCCGATCGACGCGGCGTAGGGCTCGGCGCCCTTGTTCAGCAGCACGCGGCCCCGCATCGCGAGCAAAATTCCCTGGGCGTCGAAGGCCAGCGACAGCGTCACCGTTTCGTCGCGACCGGGCACCGACGAGGTGAACGACTCGTGCCGGTCTTCGATCCAGCGGACCGGACGCCGCAACTTACGCGCGGCATAGGCCATCAGCGTCTCTTCGCCGTAGACGCAGGATTTGGTGCCGAACGCGCCGCCGACATCGGGCGCGATCACGCGCACGCGATGTTCGGGCATGCGCAAACAGGACGCGACCGCGGCGCGCACCTGGTGCGGCGCCTGCGTCGACGTCCATACGGTGAGTCCGTTTCGCGCCGCGTCGGGCGCGGCCAGTACCGCGCGCGCTTCGAGCGGCAGCCCCGCCATGCGCCGGCTGATATAGACGCCGTCGGTGACGAATGCGGCGTGCTCGAACGCCGCGTCGACGTCGCCGACCAGCCAGTTGGCGCGCGCCACGACATTGTCGGGCCAGTCTTCATACAGGCGCGGCGAATCGGGCGCTTCGGCCGCTTCTGCCGATGTGACCGCGGGCAGCTTGCCATAGCGCACGCGGATGCGCGCCGCCGCGCGGCGTGCGATACGCTCGCTGTCGGCGACGATCAGCGCGACCGGCTCGCCGACATAGCGCACGCGATCATGCGCCAGGGAACGCGTCTCGGCGCGGCGCTGGCCCGGAAGATCCCAGACGATCGGCTGCGGCGCGGTCGCCGCGGCGATCTCGGTGCCGGTGACGAGCAGGCGCACGCCCGTCATCGAGGCGGCCTCGTCGGTGTCGATCGCTTCCAGCTTCGCATGCGCCTCAGGGCTGCGCAGGATGAACGCATGCAGCATGTGCGGCAGGCGCACATCGGCGACATACTGGCCCTCGCCGCGCACGAAGCGCAGCGCGGCCGGACGCGGCGGCAGATCGGTTGCGCTCATGGCGTTGGCTGCAGAACCGCACGCGCGGCGCGCACGATGCCGTCATAGCCGGTGCAGCGGCACGCGACGGTGCTGAGCTCGCGGCGCAGCGTGGCCTCGTCCCACGACGCGGCATCGCCTTGCCGGCGCAAGCCCTCGATGACGGCGAGAAAGCCCGGCGTGCAGAAGCCGCATTGTACCGCGCCGTGCTGCACGAAGGCCTGTTGCGCCGGCGACAGCGCATCAGCTGGGGTCAGGCCTTCGAGCGTTTCGACGCGGGCGCCGTCACATTGGACGGTCAGCGCCAGGCAGGCGCGCGCGGGCGTGTCGTCGAGCAGAATGGTGCAGGCGCCGCACACGCCCTCGGAACAGCCGACATGGGTCGCGGTCAGGTCCAGCCGTTCGCGCAGCGTGTCGCACAGTCGCTCGGTGGTATCGACGTCGAGCGTCCGGGCGTCGCCGTTCAGCACCAGCGTCACGCGCATGGGTCGGTCTCCTCGTCGAGCATCGCCAGCGCCTGGCCGGCGACGCGCAGCAGCAGCGCACGCGCCGATGGGTCTTCGTGCCGCAGCGCCGCTTGGGCGGCGGAAATCGTGCCGTCGACGCGCAGCGGCATCAGGCGCTCGCCCGCGAGGGTGAGCGTGGTGCGTCCGTCGCGGCGGCGCGCGAAGGCGAGGGCCCGCGCCTTGCCACCCGACTCGCGCACGGTGAATTCGTGATAGGCGTGACGTTCGCCGGGCACCGGCAGCGGCAATACGACCTGGCGCAGCAGCTCGTCCGGTTGGCGCGCGGTGCGGCGGATGCCGTGAAAGAAATCGATCGCGCGCACGCGCCGTTCGCGCCCTTCCGCCACCAGCACCAGCTCGGCGTCGAGCGCATGCAGGCAGGTGACGAGTTCGGCCCAGGGATCGGCCAGCGCGGCGGTGCCGCCGACCGTGGCGCGCGCGCGGATCGGCGCGGTGCCGACGCAACGCAGCGCGGCCGCGACCTGCGGCAGGCTGGTGCGCAGCGCAAGCTCGGCTGCCTGCAGCGTCACCATCGCGCCCAACGCCACCTGCGTCGCCGTCGCATCGATGGCGCGCAGCGGCACGATGCGGCGCAGATCGATCAGCGTGTGCGGCTCGTCCTCGACGCGGAACAGCAGCGGCACCAGCGTCTGCCCGCCCGCCAGGATCCGCGCCTCGCCACGTCCGATGGCCAGCAGCGCAAGCACTTCGTCGAGCGTGCCGGGCGCGTGATAGACGGGTTCCATCAGCGCCGTCCGTTCCGCGCCTGGGCCGCGCCGATCTGCGCGGCGAAAGTCTCGACGTCGATATTGGCGCCGCAGATCAGCGCGCAGACGCGTTTGCCGCGCAGCCGCGCCGCAAGCGGTCCCAGCACGGCGGCGGTGACGACCGCGCCCGCGGGTTCGACGGCCAGGCGCATGTCGCGGAACAGCAGCTCCATCGCGTCGCGGCTGGCGTCGTCATCGACCAGCACCAGATCGTCGATCACGCTCATGCCGCCAGCACCCGCTCGAGCTGCGCCACCAGCCCGCCGAACGCGCCTTGGGCCAGCGCGTCGGCCGTCGCTGCGTCGTCGCCGGTCAGCGGCATATAGCTGGATTCATAAAGCAGCCGCGCGTTCGAACCGTCCGACAGCACCTGCAGCCGGGCGTGATACGAACCGAGCCTCAGCCCGGCGAATTCGAGGACGCGATAGCCATAGCTGCGCCGTGCCGGGTCGAAAGAGTCGATCCGTTCGCGCAGCACGCCGCCGCCCATCGTGGCGGGCAGGTGCAGCGTGCGCACCGCGCCTTCGCCATCGCCGCTCACCTCGATGGCGTCGAACTGCGCCGCCACGTCGCGATTGCCGAGGTCGGCCAGCAGCCGCCACACCGCGTCAGCCGACGCGCGCAGCAGCGCCTCGCCCCGGAAGCTGCGTTCGTCACTCATGCTTGGGGCGCCACGGTGACGACCAGCCCGTCGATTTCGTCGACGATCTGGATCTGGCACGACAGGCGCGACGCGCCGGGGCGGTAGGTGGGATCGCAGGCGAGCAGTTCGATCTCGCCGGATTCGGGCGGCAGCAACCGATCGACCCAGGCTGCGTCGACATAGACGTGGCAGGTGGCGCAGGAGAGGCAGCCGCCGCAGATCGCAGCCAACGGCAGGTCGTGCTCGCGCAGTACGGTCATCAGGCTCTGGCCCGGTTCGGCTTCCAGACTGCGGCGGGTTCCGTCCTCGCTGACGACATGGCCGATGGGATGCGTACTCACGCGATTTGCCGTTCGTGGTCGGGATGCTGGAAGGCGAGCTGCGCTTCATCGAGCGTCGCGCCGGCGGCGACCAGCCGGCGCGCGGCAGGAAGGTCGCCGATGCGATTGAGCAGCTCGATCGCGCTGACGCGGCCGTCGCGAAGATGCAGGACCGCGAAGCTGCGCCGCAGCGGACTGCCGCGCACCAGCTTCTCGTCGTCCTCGCGCAGCAGCCCGACGGTTTGCAGCTTCACCTCGTACTGATCGGTCCAGAACCAGGCCGGCTCAGCGCGCGGCGGCACCTGGCCAAGAATCGATGCGGCGACAATGCGCGCATGATGCTGCGCATTGGCGATCGACTCGACGCGGCGCGGCCCGCAGCGTGCCACGTCGCCGGCAGCCCAGATGTGCGGATCTTCGGTGCGCAGCGACGCATCGACCTGAATTCCGTCGGCGACGGCGAGGCCGGATGAAACCGCAAGCGATGTCTCGGGCATGGCGCCGACCGCGAACAGGACGCGATCGACATCGATCCGTGTGCCGTCGGCCAGCTCGGCCTGCTGCACGAAACCGGTGCCGTGCAGCGTGCGCAGGGTCGCGCCGGTGCGGATCTCGACTCCTTCGGTTTCATGCAGGCGGCGGACGAAGCGCGCCATCTCGTCGCTTGCGACGTGCGGCAGCAATCGCGCCGCGCATTCGACGACAGTGACGTGCGCGCCGCGCTTGCGTGCGCTGGCCGCCGCCTCCAGTCCGAGATAGCCGCCGCCGACCACCAGCAGGCGGGGCGATCCGACCAGCGCATCGCGCAGCGAAACCGCATCGTCCAGGGTGCGCAGCACGTGGATGCAGTCGAGATCCGCGCCCGGCACGTCGAGCCGGCGCGGCCGCGCCCCGGTCGCCAGCACCAGCTGCGCGTATTCGATCGCGCTGCCGTCATCGAGCAGGACGCGACGCGCGGTACGATCGAGTGCGACGGCTTGCCGGTTCAACCGAAGGTCGAATCCGCGCTGGGCGTAGATCTCCTGACGGCGCATCTGGGTGCGTTCGGGCGGCAACCTGCCCAGCAGCACTGCTTTCGATAGCGGCGGGCGGTCATACGGCGGATGCGGTTCGTCGCCGATCAGCACGATCGGCGCCGTGCAGCCCGCGCTCCGCAGCGCGAATGCGGCGCCGACGCCGGCGGCGCCAGTTCCGACGATGACGATGGCATCGGCTGCAGACACGAATTCCCAGGCCTCGCGATAATGGTCCCGACGAGTAGCCGAGGACCGAGCGGTGGCCGCACTCGCTAAAATAGGGGAGTGCGGCGGTTGGCGCGTTGCTGCCCCTTGTGGCTGCGCGCGCGCTGGGCCGACACTCGCCGCGAGCGGCCGGGGGACTTCAGTCGAGATGGCGAGGCGCGAGCGACCGAATGCGGAGCCGGACTGGGTGATCCGGTCCAAGCTCGTGCAGCCGCCATTGGGGCATGCGGTGATCGATCGGCCGCGCCTGTCGCAGTCGATGCTGACCATGGAGCCTGCGCCGGTGACGCTGCTGACGGCGCCGCCGGGCTACGGCAAGACGACGCTGGCGGCGCAATGGGCCGACCGGCTGCGCCTTGCTGGTTTTACCATCGCGTGGCTGGCGCTCGACGAAGACGACGACGAGCCGCGCAGCCTGCTTGCCTATATCGCGGCGGCACTGGCCGAAGCGGGTGTCGCAGTCAAGCCGATGTCGCATGGCGCGGGCCAGTACGGGTCGAGCGTCAAGAATTCGCTCGCAACCTTGTTTCGCGCCATCGAGAAGGACGAGCGCAAGCTGCTCCTGGTGCTCGAAGACGTCCACCGCATCCGCAGCGACGCCGCGCTTGCGGTGCTCAGCGCGTTGCTCGAATGGAGTCCAAGCCACGCGCATGTCTGCCTGACCAGCCGCACGCGTCCGGCGCTGCGCCTCGCGACGTTGCGCGCCCGCGGCCAGCTCGCGCTGGTCGACGCCAACGACCTGCGCTTCAACGTCGAGGAGACGGCCGCTTATCTCGGCACGCTCGCCACCGACGCTGTCCGCGCGCTGCAGACCGAAAGCGAGGGCTGGCCCGTCGCGCTGCAGCTCGCGCGGCTGCATCTGGAACGCGGCGCCGGCGTGCCGGCCAGCGGGCGCTTTGCCGGACGCAGCTCGGATCTCGCCGATTATCTCGCCGAACAGGTGCTGGAAACGCTGCCGCCCGAGCCGCGCGACGCGCTGCTGAAAGCCTCGGTGCTGGACCGGATCAGCGCGCATCTGCTCGACCGGCTGACCGGGCGCAATGACGGCGCCGCCATTCTCGAATCCTGGCGCGCCGCCAACCTGTTCCTGACCGCCGTCGATGCCGAGCAGACCTGGTTTCGCTTCCACCCGCTGTTCGCGGGCTTTCTGCGCGACCGGCTCGATCGCAGCACGCCCGACGCCGCGCGCGCACTGCACGCGGCCGCCGCAAGCTGGTTCGCGGAACACGGGCTGTTGCTCGACGCGGTGCGCCACGCCCAGGCCGCCGGCGACGCGACGCTGGTTGCAACCATTCTCGAAGAAGAGGGTGGATGGCGGGCCGTGCTGCGCAACGGGCCGGCGCTGCTGCGGGTTTTCCGCGACCTCCATCCCGCCATCGTGGCGCGCGCGCCGCTGCTGCGGCTGGGTCAGATCTTTCACATGCTGCAGGACAGCCGCGTCGCTGAAGCGCAACGTGCGTTCGACCAGCTGGTCGACGGGGCGGGCGGCATCGACGGCGCGTCATTGCAGCCGTTTCGGCGCGACCTGCTGATGATGGATCTGCTGCTGCGCGCGCACGCAGCGGCGCCGATGCGGCCCGAACAGGTGGCGCAGTTCGAACGTGCCATCGCCGATGCGCCGAACGAAGAGCCGGCGCATGCAGCCTTCGTCGAACTGACGGCGCTCGCCCAATATTGGGCCGGCGATTTCGACCGCGCCTTCGATCTCGCCTGTCATGGCATCCGCATCTGCCAGCGGCTCGATCTCGGCTTCATCGAACTCTATTGCCATCTGTTCGCGGCGATGGCGCGGTTCGAGCGCGCCGGCCTGGACGAGGCGCAACGTTTCGTCGAGCAGAGCGCCTCGATCATGCGGCGCCTCTGCGGTGCCGACAGCGAGCGCCTGTTGATCGCCGACACGTTCCTCGCCGCCATCGAATGGGAACGTGGCGCGCCGCTTCCACCGGCGCGCGCGACGGCCGCCTATCTCGACGTCATCGACGACGGCGAAAGCTGGATCGACCTGCTGCGCGCCGCCTATGGCCAGGCGATCGCGGCGGCGGACGCGGACATACTGCCCTCGCTGCTGCTGCGCGCCGAGCGCCTGTCGGAACGGCCCGGCCTTCCCGCGCTGCGCGTCTTCACCGTGGCGGCGGCGCTGGTGCGCGCGGTGGCGCTGGGCGACAAGGCGCTCGCGGTGCGGCTCGCGGCGCGGCCGGAGCTGCTTGCGGCGCTCGACGGCGAGAACGCCGATTGGCGCGCCAGCACCGAAGCCGCCTTGGGCGCGATCGACTGGGCGCTGGCCCGCGGTGCCGCCGACGAGGTCGCGTCGTTGCTGCAGCGGTTCGAGCCGCCGGCGCGCGCGCGTGCGCAGACGCGCCTGACCGTGCGTTTCACCGTGCAACGTTGCGTGCTGGCCCGGATGCAGGGCGACGAGGCGGCGGCGCGCGCGCATCTCGCCGCGTCGTTGCAGCAGGCGGCGCCGCACGGCTTGCTTCGACCGTTCCTGGATCAGGCCGACCGGCTGGCGCCGCTGCTCGGCACGCTGCCGGCAGCGCTGCTGCAGACCGAGAAAGTCGCTTCCCTGGTCGCGTCGTTGCGCGCGGCGTGCGGCGAGGGTGACGACTCGCTGACGCTGCGGCTCAGCCCGCGCGAGCGCGAAGTGCTGCGCCTGATCGCCGAAGGACAGACCAGCAAAGAGGCGGCGCGCCAGCTCGGCGTTTCGGTCAATACGGTCATGACCCACCGCAAGAGTCTCTATCGCAAGTTGGATGCGAGCACGCGCGCTCGCGTCATCGCAGCAGCACGCGCGGTCGGTCTGGTCACCTAAGCCGTTACATCTCCGTCACATCCCCTGCCGCCTCACTCATCTTGGGTGATGGATGCTGGTTCGCACGCGTCCTATCCGGAATGACGCGAAGCCCGGTGCGAACCGCCGGGCGCGAGGAGCGGACCGATGGCCGTGCCAACAACCGAACGCAGGAACGAGGCGGGCGCGCTCGGCGCGCCGTGCCTGCCGTTCCGCGCCAGCCTCGATCGCGTGACGCCGTTCGATCACGGGCTGACGCTGGACGAGATCCGCGCGTTGTCCGGTTGCGAAACGGTGCTCGATCTCGCCGGCAACGAAAGCGCGTACGGACCCAGCCCCGACGTGCTGCGCGCCTTGAAGCGGGCGCTGCCGACCGGCTGGCGCTATCCCGATCCGCAGTGCCGGGCGCTACGCGAACGGATGGCCGAGGATCTTGGGCTCGCCACCGGCCGCCTGTCCTTCGCCACCGGTTCCGAATGCCTGATCGAATTCATCACCCGCGCCGCGCTCGGCCCGGGCGACGCGGTGCTGCTGTCGCCGCCGACCTTTCCCATCTACGCCAATTTTGCCCGCATCCTCGACGCGCGCGTGGTCGACGTCGCGCGGGCGGATGGCGACGAACTGGACGTGGCCGCAATCTGCGCGGCGCTGGCCGCCGATCCCGCGATCCGGATCGTCTTTCTCTGCAACCCGAACAACCCGACCGGCGGCCGCATCGAAGGGGCAACGCTGCGCGCCATCGCACGCGCGGCCGGGCCGCAGCGGCTGCTGGTGCTCGACGAGGCCTATCATGAGTTCGCGGCGCTGGAGCAGCCGCGCGCCACGCTCGATCTTCTCGCCGATTGCGGCACGCCGTTCTTTGTCTTGCGCACCTTCTCGAAAGCCTTCGCGCTGGGCGGGTTTCGCGTCGGCTATGCCATCGCCTCGGACGAAGCGACGGCGCGGCGGCTCGATCACGTCCGCACCCAGTTCGGGGTCGGTAATCTCGCCCAGGTCGCGGCGCTCGCGGCGTGGCAGGACCAGGCGCATCTGCGCCAAGCCGTAACGGCGACGCGCGCTGCCCGCGATGCGCTGCGCGGCGCGCTGCTGGCGCGGGGATTCGGCGTACTGAAGTCGGCAGCGAATTTTCTGCTGCTCGCGGTCGGCGACCAAGCGCCGAACCTGCATCAGGCGTTGCAGCGGCAGGGCGTTCTGACGCGGCCGGTCGGCCATATCGGATTGCGGGTCACCGTCGGCACGCCGGCGCAGAACGAGATCTTTCTTGCGGCGCTGGATGCCGCCTCTCGAACCAAGGACAGCACGAAATGAGCAGCGCAGCCTGGAACCTGCCCAAGGCCGACAATCCGCGTCAGCGATTCGAGAGCGAGAAGATCCATGGCGAGGGCGAGGACGGAAAATTCACCCAGTCCTGGTTTCCCATCTGCCTGTCGAGCGACGTGAAGACGGGTGAGGTGAAGGGTTACGAATTCCTCGGCGGGCGCATCGTCGCCTTCCGCGGCGAAGACGGAATCGCGCAAGTGTTGAGCGCCTTCTGTCCGCATATGGGCGCCGACCTGCGCACCGGCAACGTCATGGGGAACACGCTGCGCTGCGCCTTCCATCATTGGAAATATGACGGCGACGGCCGTTGCGTGCATACCGCGATCGGCGACCCGCCGCCGCCTTCGGCACGGCTCTACAAATTCGTCAGCCAGGAAAAATTCGGGCTGGTCTGGGCCTTCAACGGCGACAAGCCGCATTATGACCTGCCCGATTTTCCCGTGCCGATGGATCAGCTGACAATCCGCACCGTCGCGATCCCGGGCGAAAATCCGGTCGATCCCTGGGTTCAGTGCGCCAACACGCCCGACATCCAGCACATCAAGGCGCTGCACAACATCAAATTCACGCAGGACGATCCCGAAGACATCGTCTGGACGGATACGTCGATGCTCTACAGCTTCGCCGGCATCCATACCGACGGTTCGAGCGTCCACAACGTCGTCGGCATCTACGGCACGTCGCTCTACTACCAAGCCACCGATTATGCGGGGAAATGGTTCGGCTTCATGGATGCGATGGGCCTGCCGCGCCCCGGCGCGGCGATCAACTACATGATCCTGGCGGCGCGCAACGACATGGGCACGAAAGACGAGATCGAAGCCTATCTCGATTTCGTCTTCCAGTTAGAGATCGGAGTCGTATCGGAGGATCTGCACGTCATGCAGTCGATGAAGTTCCGGCCCGGCACGCTCACCAAGAGCGACCGCACGCTCGGACGATTCTTCGAGTACATGCGGAAATATCCGCGGGCGCATCCGTCGCAGCCATTCATCTGAACCGGTTTTCACCGGGGCTGGCAAAAAAAAGACAATGAACGGGATCGAGGGCGACATGGCATCCAACAAGAAAGCGCAGCTTCTGCGCCTGTGCTCGGCAGTGGCGACGCTTGCGCTGCTGGCCGATACCGCGGCGGCGCAGACGGCAGGCACCGAAGAAATTACCGTGACGGCGCGCAAACGCGAGGAGCGTCTGCAGGACGTTCCCGATGCGATCAACGTCTTTACTTCGGCGCGCATCGAAGACGCGCATATCCAGACCGTGCGCGACGTGGCGCAGCGCGTTCCCAACGTTTCCTTCACGACCGGCGAGCAGCCCGGCCTGTTGCTGATCAACGTCCGCGGTATTGGCCAGGTCCGCAACGGCGAGCCGCCGATTGCGGTCGTGATCGATGGCGTGCAGCTCTACAATATCAACCAGATCACCCAGAACCTGTTCGACATCGAACAGATCGAAGTGCTGAAAGGCCCGCAGGGATCGGTCTATGGCCGCAATGCGATCGGCGGCGCCATCAACATCGTCACCAAGCAGCCGAGCAACGAATTCACCGGTCGCGCCGAGCTGGAATTCGCAACCGGCAACGACCGCCGCGCCTCGGCCGCGATCAGCGGGCCGCTGGTCGAGGACAAGCTGTTCTTCCGCGTCTCGGGATCGACGCGCTCGTTCGACGGCAACATCCAGAACGAGCTGCTGCACCATCCCGTGAACGGCGAAAACGACAATGCGTTCAGGCTGCAACTGGTCGCGACCCCGACCGACAGGCTCAAGCTCGACTTCCGCATGTCGCTCGACAGCGTCCAGTCGGGCGCAGCCTGGTACACGCTGGTGCCGCCGGGGGCGGACCTCAACAAGATCCTGCCCGTGACCGCCGATCGTCTCGGCGTTTCGCACCGGCTGATGCGCGATTACTCGTTCAAAGTCGATTACGAGATGCCGTTCGCGACCCTGACCTCGATCAGCGCCTACTCGCAGATGCGCGCCTACCTGTCCGAGGATTTCGACTTCCTGCCGGCCGATCTTCTGTCGGCGGTGCAGACGCAGCCGATCCGTTCCTGGAGCGAGGAGATGCGGCTGACTTCGCCGCAGGGATCGGCGCTGCGCTGGCAAGTGGGCGGGTACGTGCTCAAGACCGACCAGAAGATCGACAGCGAGATCTTTTTGCGGCCGGGCGCGTCCTTCCTGTTCGTGCCGTTCCCGATTCCGGCCCCAACCCTGTTCGGCGCGACGCGCGCCACCGACGACAATCTTGCATATGCCTTCTTCGGCCAGGCGAGCTATCGCGTGTTGCCGGATGTCGAGCTGACGGCGGGGTTGCGCTACGACGTCGACCAGCGGAACGAAACCGATCGCGGCACGGCGGGCTCGCCGAAATTCGACCGAAGCTACAACGCGCTGCAGCCGAAATTCTCGGCGACCTGGTTCCTCACCGACCAGGCGATGGTCTACGCCTCGTTCGGCAAGGGCTTTCGCAGCGGCGGTTTCAACCCCAGCGCGCGCATTACGAAATCCTTCGAGGCCGAGAAGAACACCAACTACGAGATCGGCGCCAAGACGAGCTGGTACGACAAGCGCCTGACCTTGAACGCGGCGGCCTTCTTCACCGACGTCGACAACCGGCAGGTCTATACGTTCGACCAGATCTCGGCCTCGCAGACGATCTCGAATCCGATTCCAAAAGCCGAGATCAAGGGCGTCGAGCTCGAGCTGAACGCCAAGCCGGTCCAGGGCCTCGAGCTCGACCTCGCGCTCGGCGCGCAGGACAGCGAGATCACCAAATACGATCCGCGCGTCTTCGCCGGCACTGGTGCGGCGGGCGACTTCACCGGCAAGAAACTGCCGCAAGTGCCGACCTACACCTATGCGGCGTCGATCCAGTATTCCTGGCCGGTGCTGCGCGACGTGATGCTGCGGGCGCGTGCCGAGTTCAACGGCAGCAGCGATTTCTATTGGGAAGTCGACAATCTCGACAAGCGCAACGCGCTCAACCTGATCAATCTGCGCCTGACCGCCGAGTACAAGAATTTCGCGCTCGGCCTGTTCGTCGAGAACCTCGCAAACGAGCGCTACGTCCTCGATTACAACGCGCAGCGTTTCTCGGGCGCGCCGCTCGGCAACTACACGCTGCCGGCCGCCGGATTGCGTTCGGGCGTGCAGCTGCGCGTGCAGTTCTAATTCCTTCAATGTCGCGGCCTGGCCGCATCTGGAGTTCTTGATGTCGAAAAAAATTCTGCTGGTGCTCACGTCGCACGACAAGCTCGGCGACACCGGAGCGGCGACCGGCACCTGGCTCGAAGAACTTGCGGCTTCGTATTATCCGCTGGTCGAGGAAGGCTACACGGTCGATGTTGCGTCGATTGCCGGCGGCAGCGCGCCGCTCGATCCGGCCAGCCTCGAAGCGCCATGGAAGACCGATACGGGGCAGCGTTTTCTCGACGACCCGACCGCGATCGGAAAAGTCAAAGCGAGCACCAAGATCGATGCGATCGATATCGCGCCCTATGACGCGATCTACATGATCGGCGGCGCCGGCACGGTGTGGGACTTTCCGGGAAATGCCGCGCTCGGCCGCGCGCTCGAACACATGCATCGCGGCAACAAGGTGATGGCGGGCATCTGCCACGGCGTCAGCGCGTTTCTCCATCCGATCGCCGGGGCGCCGATCGCCAAGGGGCGGCAGATGACCGCGATCAGCGACGCTGAAGAAGCGATGGTGGGGTATGACAAGATCGTGCCGATTCTGCCGGAGTCGGCATTGCGCAAGGCCGGGGCGACGGTGACTGTGGCGCCGCCGCTCGAGGCGCGCGTGGTGCGTGACGGCAACCTGATCACCGGGCAGAATCCCGCTTCGGCCGGTCCGGTCGCGAAAAGCATCATCGAGGCGCTGGGCGCCTGACCAGGAGAGTCGACTGCAACCGCTTCGCGCGCCGCGCCCCGACGAAATCGAACAGGCGCGGCAGCGCATTCGCGGTCTGGTCCTGCGCACGCCGCTGGTCCGGCTGCGGCACGACGGGCCCGGTGAGATCCATCTCAAGCTCGAACAGTTGCAGCCCGTCGGATCGTTCAAGATCCGTTGCGGCGCCAACGCGCTGCTGTCGATGCCCGACCACGTGCGAAGCGGCGGCGTGGTCACCGCCAGCGCCGGAAATTTCGCGCAGGGTCTGGGCTACGCCGCTCGCCAACTCGGCGTGCGCGTCACTTCGGTCGTGCCCGAGACGGCGGCGAAGAGCAAGTTCCAGGCGCTGGAGAAGCTCGGCGTCGCGCTCGACATTCGCTCCTATACGGATTGGTGGCGCGTGATGGAGTCGCCGGAGTCGAACGGCTTCGGCGCCAACTTCGTGCACCCGGTGATGGATCCTTCGGTGCTCGCTGGCAACGCCACGATCGGGCTCGAACTGATCGAAGACCTGCCGGAACTCGCCACCGTGCTGGTGCCGTATGGCGGCGGCGGGCTCGCGGTCGGCATCGCCGCCGCGGTCAAGGCGCATCGCCCCGGCGTTCGCGTCTTCGCGGTCGAGACCGAAGCCGCGACGCCGGTCGCGGCCGCGTTCGAAGCGGGTGAGCCGGTGACGGTGACGATGCAACCGAGCTTCGTCACCGGCATGGGCAGTAGGCGCGTGCTCGATCCGATGTGGCCGCTGGTGCGTGGTTTTCTGGACGGGGCGGTGGCGACGACACTTGCGGAAACAGCGGCGGCGATTCGCTTGATGGCGGAGCGCCATCACGTCATTGCCGAGGGAGCAGGGGCGGCGCCGGTTGCGGCCGCGCTTTCCCGGTCCGACGGCCCGATCGTCTGCATCATCTCCGGCGGCCATCTCGATACCGGCCATCTGCAGACGATCCTCGCCGGCCATACGCCAACTTAGCGGCGCGCAGCGCCGCTCCCGTGACCCAGACCCAACGCTTCGTCGGTGGCCTCAATCGGCCCAATGATGGTATGGCGAAGCATGATGTCCGATTGTGCATACGAAATCCGGGAGCCGCGCAAGCGCGGCTAAGTCATGCAGCTCCCGCCGCTTTCCACGCTCCGCCTGTTCGAAGCCGCCGGCCGCCGGTTGAGCTTTCGTGAGGCTGCTGCCGAATTGAACGTGACGCCGAGCGCGGTCAGTCACGGCATCCAGTCGCTCGAAGACTGGCTGGGCATGCCGCTCTTTGCGCGCACCGCGCGCGGGCTGGTCCTTACCGCCGCGGGCGAGTCCTACCTGCCGCAAGTGCGCCAAGCGCTGCGCCTCGTCGCCGACGGCGCAGCGTCGTTGCCTGGACGCGGCGGCACACGCATCGTTCGCATCACCTGCGCGCCGGTCTTCGCACTCAAATTGCTGCTGCCGCGGCTCGACGCGTTTCGCGCGCTGCATCCCGGCATCGACGTCGCGGTGGATACGACGCCGCGGCAAGTCGATCTCGCCGCCGAGCGCATCGACCTCGCCGTTCGTATGCAGCGCACCCCGGCGCCGGGTACGATCGCGACGCAATTGCTACGGCCGCGCCTGGTTCCCGTCGCTTCGCCCGCCTATGTCGCCGAGCGTCTTGGCGGCAAGCGCGAGTCGTTCGTTGCCAACGGGCAGTTGCTGCGCATCACCGGCGTCAGCGAGGATTGGGACGCATGGTTCGCCGCGACCGGACAAAGCACGCCGCTGCCCCGCGCGCCGCTGCGGTTCGACAACGTGCACCTGACGATGGAAGCGGCGGTGCGCGGTTACGGCGTCGCGCTGGGACGGCGGCCGATGGTCGATGACGAGCTTGAATCGGGGCGGCTGGTTCCGCTGTCCGACCATGAAGTGCAGATCGAAAGCGGCTTCTGGCTGGTACGCGCCGCGGATTCCAACCCGCGTACCGAAGTCTTGTCGTTCGAAACCTGGCTGATCGAAACGCTGCAGCCGCTGCGCGTGTCCTAAGCCGCGCAGCGGCTCCAGAATTCACGTCTTTTAGGCGCTCTCGTAGGAAAGCCGGGAGCGGCGCTCCACGCCGCTGGAAGGCAGCGCGATCGCGAAGTTGAGCATGGCGGCAACCAGCCCCATCGCGATCGAGGCGATCCACACCGGATCGTAGCTGCCGGTGAAATCGACCGCCAAGCCGCCGGCCCAGGCGCCGAGGAACGAACCGATCTGGTGGCTGAAGAAGGCGACGCCGAACAGGCCGCCGAGATTCGCCAGGCCGAAGAAGCGCACGATCACGTTGTTGGTCGGCGGGATCGTCGACAACCACAGCAAGCCCATCGCCGCCGCGAAAGCATAGGTCCCGTATTCGCTCTTGGGCGCGAAGAAGAACAGCGCGATGACCGCCGCGCGTGCGGTGTAGAGCCAGCCGAGCACGCGATGCGGCGCGAACTTGTCGCCGAGATAGCCGATCGCGAGACTGCCGATCGCGTTGAACAGGCCGACGATCGCGAGCGCCGTTCCGGCCACGCCCGGCTTGACGCCGCACATTGCGAGATAGCCGGGCAGGTGCGTCGCCATGAAGGCGAGGTGGAAGCCGCAGGTGAAGAACCCCAGCGTCAGCAGAATGAATCCCGGCTCGCGCGACGCCTCGCGCGCGGCGGCCAGCAGGTCGGGACGCGGTCCCGCGACCCCGTTGGGCGTGCGCAGCAATGCGCCGGCGGGCGCGGCGATGATGACGCCGGCGGCAAGCACGGTAAGCGCGACCGCGATGCCGTTGGCGGCGAGCTGCGATTCAGCCAGCGGCACCATCACGATCATGCCGACCGAACCGAAAGCGGCGGCGAGCCCCATCACGGTGGCGCGCTTGTCGGCGGGGGCGAGGCGGCCGAGCGCGGTCATCACCACGCCCTGCGTCGTGCCCGCAAGCCCGAGGCCGATCAGCACGCCGAGTCCGAGGATGACTTCCCAGCTCGTCGTCGCGTTGGCCGCGACGAGCAGGCCGGCGGTGAAGCTGAGCGCACCGGCCGCGATCACCGTCATGGGTCCGCGCTTGTCGCTGAGCGCGCCGGCGAAAGGTTGCGCCACGCCCCACAGTAAATTCTGCAACGCGATGGCCAGCGCATAGGTCGACAGGGGCACCTGCCGCGCAGTCGCGAAAGCGTGCGCGAACAGGCCGAACGACTGGCGCGCCCCGAAGACGACGCTGAGGACGAGGCCGGCGGCAAGAATGGCGTAGGCGAGTCGCGAACGATCGGTCATGGACCGATCATGGCGGGCCGGCGCGGCTACGCGAGCGAGATCTCCTCATGGGGCCATGAGCCTGGCGGGGCACTCGCTGGATGTTCTTGAAATGTTCTCATGCTCCGGGTAACCTCAGCGGATGCCTGACCGCCCGCCTTCGACCGGCTGCCTCGCCGGCGCCTTTCCGCAGCATCTCGACACGTTGCCGGCGCAGGCGACCAAGGGGCGCGGCGCCGTCAGCAACGGCAAGAGCGGACGGTTCGACCTGCAGCAGGCCGTCGCCGTCGATGACGGCTGGATGGACGGGCGCGACGACGAGGAAGACGCGCCGCTGACGACCGTGCTCGGCATCGACACGGCGCGAAAGGTGATCACCTACAACAACTCGCCGGACATCGGCTTCGACCGCTCGATCAACCCGTTCCGGGGCTGCGAACATGGCTGCATCTATTGCTTCGCGCGGCCGACCCACGCCTATCTCAACCTGTCGCCCGGGCTCGATTTCGAAACGCGCCTGTTCCACAAGCCCGACGCGCCCGAGAAGCTGCGCGCCGAATTGTCGGCCCGGAACTACAAGCCGCAGCCGATCACGCTGGGCATCAATACCGACGCCTATCAGCCGATCGAACGCAAGCTGCGCCTGACGCGGCGGCTGCTCGAAGTGCTGTGGGAGTTCCGCCACCCGGTGACGATCCTCACCAAGTCGGCGTTGCTGACGCGCGATCTCGATTTACTGGCCAAGATGGCACGCGAGAATCTCGTTTCGGTGGGTGTGTCCGTGACGACACTCGATCCGGCGCTGGCACGCTCGATGGAGCCGCGCGCGGCGACACCGCCCAAACGCATCGCCACGATCCGCGCCGCCGCCGAAGCGGGCTTGCCGGTGACGGTGATGAGCGCGCCGATCGTGCCCGGACTCACCTGTCACGAACTGGAAGCGATCCTCGAAGCGGCGCGCGACGCGGGCGCGACGCGCGCGGGCATGACGTTGGTGCGACTGCCGTACGAGATCAAAGACCTGTTCGCCGAATGGCTGACCGCGCACGCGCCGGACCGGGCCGCACGCGTGTTGAGCCTGATCCGCCAATGCCGCGAAGGAAAACTCAACGATCCCGAATTCGGTACGCGCATGGCTGGTACCGGTCCCGTCGCCGAGGCGATTCAGGCACGTTTCAGGCTTGCGGTGAAACGCCTCAGTCTCGACGCGCCGCGTCGTGCGCTCGACTGCGACAAGTTTGTCGTTCCGACCGCGCAGCTGTCCCTGCTGTAAGCTTTTGCGCAGCGATCGCGCAGGCTGCCGCATCAATCGGCAGGATGAATGAAATCGAGTTCACGTCTGGTCCGCGCTCCAGCGCGACGAAAAGGTTACAACGCTTCTGCGCTTCCGACGCTGCATGGCTCGAACCGTGACTTGCGGGTGTTTCGATCGAAGTCTTGGGCACGGCGCCGATGGGGGCGTCGACCAATTCAAAGGAACGTACATCATGATCCGCACTTCACTGTTCGCGCTGGCGCTGGTTGTGGCCAGCAGCGGCGCCGCTTTCGCCGCCACCGCCGACGACCAGGCGCAGACGCCAGCCGCCACCGCCGACGACGCAGCGACCCAGACCTCGACCACCCAACTGACGGTGCAGGGTGAGTACCCGAGCGAGCCGGGTCCCCACACGGTGATCTACCGCCAATGGGGTGACCTCGAGGGCTGAGTCCAGGGCCGGCTGTTTCTGTCCGGCAGAGTTTGAGCGGTGCGGGTACATGTCCGCGCCGCCAAATCTCACCCCAGCACCGTCGCGGTCCTCGGCCGAACAATCTCCCGCTTGCATCGGCGAACTGACGTATCATCAGGTGTTTTTTGTCACGCGGGAGACGCGACATGATGCGAACGACAATCCTGGCCGCCGCAGCCTGTCTGCCGCTCGTCGCCTGTCAGCAAACCCCCGAAATCGTCGACGCGAACCAGCCTGCGCCGCAATGCTTCCCGGTCAGCGACTTTCGTAGTTGGCGCGCCACCCCGGACGCCAAGTCGATGTATGTGCGAACCGGGCTCAATCGCTTTTATCGGGTCGACTTTGCCGGCACATGTCCGGCGCTCAATTGGCCCGGCTCGTTTCTCATCACCACGTTTCGCGGTCAGAGCAGCATCTGCTCGAAGCTGGATTGGGACCTGAAAGTTGCCGATTCAGGCGGCGCAGGAATTTCGGTGCCCTGCATCGTCGACAAGATGACGCCGCTGACGCCAGCCGAAGCGGCGGCAATCCCGGATAAATACCGGCCCTGACGGCGCTCGAATTCAGCTGGGAATTTCCGCGCATCGACTCCGGTCCTGCTGAATACGTACGCGTTGCATCGAGCGGCGCGGCCTATCAGCAAGGAGCAACATGTGATGCGCAATATATTGACGGCTGCGCTTTTGGTGCTTGCCGGCACCGGCGCCGCGCTCGCCGATACGGCGACGGTCCAGGCACCCGCTCCGGTACAAACAATCCAGACCCCTGACGTCGAATATCCGAGCCAGGCCGGCCCCTACACCGTGATCTATCGCGAATGGTCGGACTTGGCCGGCTGAGTAGCCGCGAAGCGGCGCGCTACGCAAAGGAATACGCATCCATCGCGAGCGAGCCGTACGTTCCGCTGGCGTGGATGCGACTTCCTGCGCCGCCGGCACCGAGCGCGACGAAGAACGGCAGAAAATGTTCCGGCGTCGGGTGGTTGCGCGCGGCAAAGGGTGCGCGACTCTGCCAATCGCTCAACGCCTCGCGTTCGTCGCGTTCGACATGTTCATCGACCCAATTGGCAAACGCACGCGCCTGCGCATCGGCCGGTGCGGTTGGATCGTTCCACGTTACTGAACCCAGGTCGTGCGTAAGGCTGCCCGACGCGAGGATCATCACCCCGTCGTCACGCAACGGACGCAAGGCGCGTCCGACGCCGATGTGGTGCGCGGCGTCGCGCGACGGATCGAGTGACAGAGTCGCGACGGGAAGGTCGGTCTGCGGGCGCAACAGCGACAACGGCACCCAGGCGCCGTGATCGAGACCGCGTACCGGGTCGTCGCCGACCTCGAACCCTGCTTCGCGCAGCCGCGCCTGCGCCGCATGCGCGACATCTGGCGCGCCTGGCGGTTCGTATTTCATCGCTGCCAGCGCGGGGCCGAAATTGCCGAAATCGTGAATCGCCGTCGGCTGCGCCGTGCTGCCGACCCGATGGCCGTGCGTCGTCCAATGCGCCGATACGACCAGAATGGCGCGCGGCAACGGCTGCAGCGACGAACCCAGCGCGCGAAGAAAATCGCGCGCCGGGCTCGGTTCGATCGCCAGCGTCGGCGCGCCGTGCGACACGAACAGGCTGGGTTGCATCAGGCG
>JAQGIE010000085.1 GCA_028291365.1 Rhodospirillales bacterium | reverse complement strand
CTCGTCACGCTGTTCGCCGGCTACTCGGTCTATCGCTACGGGCACGAGCACCGCATGGCGCTGGCAACCCACGCCGCCGGCGGGGTGCGCTCGGACATTTTGCACGAGGACAGCTTTACCCTGCGCGAGCGCATGCAGGCACTGCCGCGCATCCTGCCCTTCATCATCCTGCTGCTCGGCGTCATGCTGGCGCTCTATGGCGGCTTCGCGACGCCGGCCGAGACGGCCGGGCTCGGCGCGGTGCTGGCTTTGCTGCTGATCGCCGGAATCTACGGCGCCTGGCGCATCGCCGATCTCAAGCCGATCTTCCAGAGCACGCTGATGGAAGCGTCGATGATCATGATGATCATCGGCATGTCGCTGCTCTATTCCTACGTCATGAGCTATCTCCATATCAGCCAGAGCGCGGCCGAGTGGATCGTGGCGCAGCATTTATCGCGCTGGCTGCTGCTGCTCGCCATCCTGATTCTGGTGATCGCGCTCGGCTTCTTCCTGCCGCCGGTCTCGATCATCCTGATGACCGCCCCGATCATCCTGCCGCCGCTGCGTGCCGCCGGCTTCGACCTCATCTGGTTCGGCATCATCATGACGATCGTCATGGAGATGGGGCTGATCCACCCGCCGGTCGGGCTCAATCTGTTCGTGATCAAGAACATCGCCCCGGACATCCCGCTCGGCGAAGTGATCTGGGGCGTGCTGCCCTTCGTCGCCCTGATGATGGTGGCGGTGCTGCTGCTGTGCTTCGCGCCTGGTATCGCGACCTGGTTCCCGACGGAGATCTACGGGCGGTAGCGCGTTTTCCCGCGGAGGCGACCGGAACGGTCGCCGCTTCCGCCCGTTCACGGGGCATCCTCCATTCCGAGGGAGCTCCACGTGCGCGCCAGTTCGACAGACCTGCCGGCGACGATCGAGATCAGCCTCTCCGTCAACGGAAGGCGGCACCGTCTTTCGGTGAGGCCGTGGGACACGCTGCTCGACGTGCTGCGCGACACGCTCGACCTCACCGGCACCAAGAAAGGCTGCGACCAGGGCCAGTGCGGCGCCTGCACCGTCCTGGTCGACGGAGCCCGGATCAATTCCTGCCTCGCCCTGGCGGTGATGAAAGACGGCGCCGAAGTCACCACGGTCGAAGGCCTCGCCAAGGACGGCGAGCTGCACCCGATCCAGCGCGCCTTCATTACCCACGACGCCTTCCAGTGCGGGTACTGCACGCCGGGCCAGATCTGTTCCGCCGTCGCGCTGATCGCCGAGGGTCACGCCGGCACCCGTGAAGAGATCCGCGAGATGATGAGCGGCAATCTCTGCCGCTGCGGCGCCTACGCCAACATCATCGACGCGATCGAACAGGTGATGGGCGAACAGGCGAAGGGCGGCGCCAGAGGCGCCTCTCGTCCGGACGAGAGGACGGCGCGGTGAACCGCTTCGACTATGTCCGGGCCGACAGCGTCGACGCCGCCATCCGCGCTGCTGCCGGCGATCCCGCCGCGCGCTACATCGCCGGCGGCACCAACCTCGTCGACCTGATGAAATACGGCGTCGAGCGGCCGAGCCTGCTGGTCGACATCACGCAGCTGCCGCTGCGCGGCATCGAAGAAACCAGTGACGGTGGGCTGCGGCTGGGCGCGCTGGCGGGCAACAGCGAAGTCGCCTTCGATGCGCGCGTGCGCGAGCGCTATCCGCTGCTGTCGAGCGCCATCCTCGCCGGCGCCTCGCAGCAGCTGCGCAATGCCGCGACCACCGGCGGCAACCTGCTGCAGCGGACGCGCTGCTATTATTTTTACGACGTGGCGACGCCGTGCAACAAACGCGAGCCCGGCAGCGGCTGCTCGGCGATCGGCGGCCGCACGCGCATCCACGCCATTCTCGGCGCCAGCGACGCCTGTATCGCGACGCATCCGTCCGACATGTGCGTGGCGCTGGCGGCCCTGGACGCGACGGTTCGCGTCGCCGGTCGCGACGGCGAGCGCGCGATTCCGTTCGGCGAATTCCATCGCCTGCCCGGCGACGCGCCCGAGCGGGACAACAACCTGGAACAAGGCGAGATCATTCTTTCGGTCGACCTGCCGCCCGATCGGTTCGGACCGCATCACACCTACATCAAACTGCGCGACCGGCTGTCCTATGCCTTCGCGCTGGTGTCGGTGGCGGCGGCCCTCAGGCTCGAGAACGGCGCCATCGCCGAGGCGCGCCTGGCGCTGGGCGGCGTCGCGCATCGTCCGTGGCGGAAGCCCGACGTCGAAGCGTCGCTCACGGGCGAGAAGCCCGGTCGCGCCGCATTCGAGCGCGCCGCTGCCGAGCTGCTCGCCGGCGCACGCGGGCAGGGCGACAACGACTTCAAGATCGATCTCGCCCGGCGCGCGATCATACGGGCGCTGGGCCAGGCAGCGGCGGGAAAGCCGCAGTCGCAAAGCCACAAGCGTCTCGAACCGTGAGCCCCACCATGCCGCAAACCCAGCATGTCGGCGCCGAGCGTGACCGTGTCGATGGCCCCGCCAAGGTCACCGGCCACGCCAGATATGCTGCCGAATTTCCCGTCGACGGTCTTCTCTACGGCGTCATCGTGACGAGTTCGATCGCGCGCGGCCGGATCACCGCGATTGATCTCGACGCGGCGCTCGCCGTGCCCGGCGTCGTGCAGATCTTCACCCACCGGAGGCGACCCGAGAGCGACTGGTACAAGCATGATTTCAGCGACGACGTCGCCCCGCCGGGCCAGCCGTTCCGCGCGCTTTATGACGACGTGGTCCATTTCAGCGGCCAGCCGATCGCGCTCGTCGTCGCCGAGGAGTTCGGCATCGCCCGCCATGCCGCCACGCTGGTCAAGGCGACCTACCAGGCCGCGACGCCAGAAACCGATCTGCAAACCGTCGCGCATTACACGCCGCCGAAAGCGCGCAACGGCATCGCGCCGCCGCCGGCGCGGCGCGGCAAGGCCGGCGATGCGCCGCTTCGCGTCGAGGGCGAATTCCGCACCCCGTTCGAGTACCAAAATCCGATGGAGCTGTTCGCGGCGACGGCGGTGTGGGACGGCGACGACAAGCTCACCGTCTACGACAAGACGCAGGGCGTGCAGAACGGCCAGAACCAGCTCGCCAAGATCTTCGGGTTGAAGCCCGATCATGTGCGGGTGGTGTCGCATTACGTCGGCGGCGCGTTCGGGGCCGGGCTGCGGCCGCAATACAGCCTGTTCCTGTCGGCCATGGCCGCGCGCGCGCTCGAACGCCCCGTGCGCGTCGTGCTGACCCGCGACCAGATGTGGTCGATCGGCGGCCGCCCGGCGACGATCCAGCATGTGCGTCTCGGCGCTGGCCCCGACGGCAAGCTGCAGTCGATCGAGCATGACGCGGTCGGATCGACCTCCCGGTACGAGGACCAGCAGGAAAACATCGTCAACTGGTCGGGGCTGCTCTATCCCGCCGCCACGACGAGCCTCGGCTACAAGCTCGGCAAGCTCGACCTGGTGACGCCGAACGACATGCGTGCGCCGGGGGCAGCCAGCGGCGTCTTCGCGCTCGAATGCGCGATGGACGAGCTGGCCAGTGAAGCCGGCATCGATCCGGTCGAACTGCGCCTGCGCAACTATGCCGATCGCGACCCGGCCGAGGACAAGCCGTTCACCAGCAAGGAGCTGCGTGCCGCTTATCGGCTCGGTGCCGAGAAATTCGGCTGGGGCGAGCGCAATCCCGCGCCGCGCTCGATGCGCGACGGGCACGAGCTGGTCGGCTGGGGCATGGCGACGGGCGTGTGGGAGGCGCTTTACGTGCCGCATACTGCGCGCGCCACGCTGACGGCAGACGGTAAGGCGACGATCGCTTGCGCCGCATCCGATATCGGCACCGGCACCTACACGATCCTGACGCAGATCGCTGCCGATGCGCTGGGACTGCCGATGGAAGACGTCACGGTCTGTCTCGGCGACTCGAAATTGCCGACGGCGCCCGTCGAAGGCGGCTCGTGGACCGCGGCGTCGGCCGGAACGGCGGTGCACATCGCGTGCAGCGAGCTGATCGGCAAGCTGCTCGAGCAGGCGCGACGGCTGAACGACTCGCCGCTCGGGGCGGCCGGGCGCGACGACGTCGTTCTCGCCGCCGGCCGGTTGCAGCTGCGCGGCGATCCCGCAAAATTCGTGACCTTGGGCGACGCGTTGCGCGCCGGCGGCCTCGACCACATCGACGCCGAAGGTTCGGCCAAGCCCGATCAATCCGTCGCCGAGAAATTCACCGCCAACACGCATTCAGCGGTGTTTGCCGAAGTGAAGGTCGACGCGGAACTTGGAGTGGTCCGCGTCACCCGCCTCGTGATCGCAGTGGCGGCCGGCAAGATTCTCAATCCCAAGACCGCACGCAGCCAATTGCTGGGCGGCGCGGTGTTCGGGCTCGGCATGGCGCTGCACGAAGAGTCGATGCTCGACCATCGCTTCGGCCGCTTCATGAACCGCAATCTCGGCGAATATCACATTCCCGCCCACGCCGACATACATGCGATCGACATCGTGTTCGTGCCCGAGCAGGAAGACCATTTGAATCCGCTGGGCGTGAAGGGGGTTGGCGAGATCGGCGTCGTCGGCACGGCCGCGGCGATCGCCAATGCGGTACATCACGCCACCGGCGTGCGCGTGCGCGAGCTGCCGATCACCATCGACAAGTTGTTGCCGGGGCTCTGAGGCGCACCAGCGTCAGCTCGACGCGAGGATGTGACAGCAGCGACACGACCGGCTGGCGCGTCAATCCGTCTTCCCTCTGTCTGATGTGGCGCGACCTTTCGACGTCGAGACGTCGAAGCGTCGGCAATGACAAAGAAGAACCGGCGCATCTGCCGCTTTCTGTGCATGTCTGCACAACATCGATGCAGATCTGCGATGCAGATCTGCGCGACGCGTGCGTTATTCGAACGCAGGACCTGTTTTGGCAGGATCCTTCTCCATTTTTGATCCGTTGCAACGCAGCAATGGACCTGCGCTGCAGGCGAGCCGCAAAGGCCGCCAAATTGGGAGTCGCCGGAATGATCGAATCGAAAGCGTCGCTGACGCCGCTTCGAATCCTCGCGCGCTACGCGTGGCGCTATCGGTGGCGCCACGCTTTGTTGCTGGTCGCCGTCTTCGGCGCCGTCGCCTGCTCGCTCGGTTCGCAAGTATCGATCGGCAATGTCGTCGATGCCGTGGCGGCTGGTCCCGACGGCGGCAACCGCATCTGGTATGCGGTCGCGATCTTCACGTTCCTGGTCGGCGGCGACAATCTTCTATGGCGCGTGGTCGGTTGGTGCGCAGCGCGCACCTTCCCGAATGTCGGTGTCGATCTGCGCCTCGAGCTGTTCGGGCACTTGCTGCGCCATTCGGCCGGCTATTTCGGCCAGCGGCTGGCCGGCGGGCTTGCCAACCGCGTCACCACCGCTGCGCAAGCGATGTTCACGGTCGAGAACACGCTCGCCTTCAACATCATTCCGCCGACGGTCGCAATCATCGGCGCGCTGGTCGCCCTGACCGCGGTGCATTGGCAGCTCGCCGCCGCCTTGAGCGCGGTCGTGCTGGTGCTGGCCAGCGGTCTCTCGGTCGCGGCGCAGCGCGGACGGCCGTTGCACCATATCTATGCCGGGCGCGCCGCTGATGTCGGCGGCGCGATCGTCGATGTCGTCTCGAACCATGGTGCGGTCCGTGCCTTTGCGGCCGAGGACCGCGAATATGCGGCCCTGAATGCCGGGCTGCACGCCGAAGCGCACGCGCATCGCCGCGCGCTGTTCCACATGGAAGCGCTGCGCGCGGTCCATGCGGTCGGCGTCTGGGTGCTGTCGAGCCTCATGCTCGGCTGGGCCGTCCTGTTGTGGCAGCATGGCGTGATCACGCCCGGACAGGTCGTAGTGGTGGGAAGCTTGAGCCTCGGCATGCTGAGCGCGTCACGCGATCTGGCCGTGGCGCTGGTCGAGACCGGCCATCAATGGGGACGGCTCGCGGACGCGTTGCGCGAGGTGACGGTGCCGCACGATCTGCCCGATCGGCCCGGCGCCGCTCCGATTGTCGTCGCGCGCGGCGAGCTCGGTTTCCGCGAAGTCGCGTTCGGCTACGCGGGCGAGCAGCCGATCCTGCACAAATTGGATCTGACGATTCCAGCCGGCCAGAAGGTCGGCATCGTCGGTCCGTCGGGCGCCGGCAAGAGCACCCTGCTCGCCCTGCTGCAGCGATTCTATGTGCCGGATACAGGACGCATCGAAATCGACGGCATGGACATTGCTGCCTGCACGCAGGACAGCCTGCGCCGCGCCATCGCGATCGTGCCGCAGGAAACATGGCTGTTCCATCGCTCGATCCTCGAGAACATCCGCTATGCGCGGCCGACGGCGGACGAGGCGGAGGTGCTCGCAGCGGCGCGCGCCGCCCGCTGCGATGAATTCGTGCAGCGCATGCCGAACGCCTATGCCACGCCGGTCGGCGAACGCGGCATTCGCCTGTCCGGTGGCCAGCGCCAGCGGATCGGAATCGCGCGCGCGATTCTCGCGGATGCGCCGATCGTGCTGCTCGATGAAGCAACATCGGCGCTCGATTCCGAATCCGAGCGTGCAATCCAGCACGCACTGGCGGCCCTGATGCAGGGACGAACGGTGCTCGCCATCGCGCACCGGCTGTCGATGCTGATCGATTTCGACCGCATCCTCGTGCTGGATCAGGGGCACATCGTCGAAGACGGCTCACCGCAGGCGCTGCTGAAGGGAGAGGGCGCTTTCGCGCGTCTCTGGCAGTTGCAGGCGGGCGCCGAGCCCGCGGCGCAGCGGTCGCCGCGGCCGAACTGGGGTGGCGCTGCCGCGCTGCCGCCGATGGCGTTTAGTCGCCGTTCGTAAAGGCAAGTGTTTCGCCGCCACCGACCAAGCAGCAACAACAGAGAGGTTCCGTATGCGCATCGCCCAGATTGCACCGCTTTCGGAAAGCGTGCCGCCGCAGACCTATGGCGGTACGGAACGAATCGTCGGTTATCTTTGCGATGCGCTGGTTGCGCTGGGGCACGAGGTGGTTCTCTACGCGTCAGGCGATTCCGATACGCGCGCCAGCCTGCGCAGCTGCTGCCCGCGTTCGTTGCGAAACGATCATGCGGCCGAGGAAGCGCTGGTCGTGCATCAACGGATGATGCGTCGCGTGCTGGCGGAGGCCGACGAGTTCGACCTGCTGCACTTTCACACCGGCTGGTTCGAGTTTCCGCTGTTCAACAGGTTGCGGGGCAAATGCCTCACCACCATGCATGGCCGACTCGATCTGCCCGAGACCAAGGCGTGGCTTCGGCGTACGCCGGGATTTCCGCTGGCTTCGATCTCCTACAATCAGCGCAGTCCAATTCCGCCGCTCAATTGGGTGGGCAACGTCTATCACGGCCTGCCCTATGATCGGATCGAGCGGCCGAGGCGCAAGACGGACGACGGCTATGTCGCGTTTCTCGGTCGCATCTCGCCCGAGAAGCGTCCGGATCGAGCCATCGAAATCGCACGGCGCGCCGGACGGCGTTTGAAAATCGCCGCCAAGATCGACGCGGTGGACGAAACCTATTTTGCGGAAACCATCCAACCGCTGCTGGCGCAGTCGCATGTCGAGTTCGTCGGTGAGCTGGGCGAGCACGACAAGCTGCAATTTCTGGCCGGCGCCGATGCGCTGTTGTTTCCGATCGACTGGCCCGAGCCGTTCGGCCTGGTGATGATCGAAGCGATGGCGTGCGGAACGCCGGTGATCGCCTTTCGCGGCGGTTCGGTCCCCGAAATCGTCCGCGATGGCTGCACCGGTTTCGTGGTCGACGATCTGCACGAAGCGGTGGCCGCGCTGCGCGACGTCGATTTGCTCGATCCGGCAGCGATCCAGGCAGAGTTCCAGACGCGATTCGGCGCTGATCGGATGGCGCGGGATTATGTGGCGCTTTACGAGGCGCTGCTGTCTGAGACGGTCGCGACCGAAGAACCGCATCGGGCGGGCGCGCAGCACGGTTGACCGGCGGCATCGCGGACCGGGTGCGCGGATTTTCCCGACGCGATTCTGTGCGTCGCCGCCCCACCGCCGCGCAATGTGGAGAGCAGCTGCGTAGCTGCGTTATGCGATCAGATCTTCAGGCGCTACAGCAGCAGGCATCGCACGGATCGGTGTGATCGCCTGCTTCTGGAGCGGCGCGCGTGAATTCCGGCGGTCAGCACGTCGCCCATTATGTCCGGCGGACATGATGCCGTGCCGAGTGCGCATTGGATGAGTCGCCGATCCTCCTCAATCTTCAGCATTCGAGACGTCGCTTGAAGCCGGCGGAAGACTGCCGACGTGACGCGGCGGCACGCCGCACACTGAATGAGGTCGAGGATGCGCGTTAGGCTTCTGATCGCCGTCGCCCTGGTCGTGGGCGCCGCCGGCATGGCAGGTCCGTTCCTGTTCAACCGGGAAACGTCAGTGGCGGCAACGCCGCCGGCCGATCCCTCAGTGCCGGTCGCCACGACGAAGGTCGCCAAGGGCGATGTACCGATCGAACAAGATGGGCTTGGGCGCATCCAGGCGTTCAACGCGGTTCTGGTTCGCACGCAGGTCGAAGGTCAGATCCAGCGCATCGCCTACAAGCAGGGCGAGGTCGTGGGGAAAGGCGATCTTCTGGTGAAGATCGACCCTCGGCCGTATCAGGCGAAGCTCGAGCAGGACCAGGCGATCCTGGCGCGCGACAAAGCGCATCTCGCGAATGCCGTGTCCAACCTCAATCGCTATATGCCGCTGGCGCGCCAGGGTTACGCGACCGTGCAGTCGGTCGACACGCAACAGGCCATGGTTGCCCAGGACCAGGCGACGCTGAAGGCCGATCAGGCGGCCATCGACCAGGATCAGATCCTCGTCGATTACACGACGATCACGGCGCCGATCAGCGGCGTCGCGAGTCTTCGTCTCGTCGACGAGGGCAACGTCGTGCATCCGACCGACGCGACCGGCCTGGTGAACATTACGCAGATCCAGCCGATTGCATCGTTGTTCACCCTCCCGCAGGCGGCGTTGCCGGAGGTCCAGACGCATCTCTCGGCTGCCGGAAAATCCGGCCTGACCGTCGAGGCCTGGTCGCAGGACGGCAAGGTCAGGCTCGATGTCGGCACGCTCGAGACGGTCAACAACCAAGTCGACGCGGCCAGCGGTACGATCACGCTTCGAGCGGATTTTCCGAATCAAATGAAGCTGCTGTGGCCGGGTGAATTCGCCGAAATCAGATTGATCCTGGCAACCCAGCATGACGGGCTCACCGTGCCCGCGGCAGCGGTCCAACGCGGCGCCAACGGCACCGATGGGACCTATGTGTGGGTCGTGCATCCGGATGGCACCACCACGCCGCAGCCGGTCCAGGTGAAACAGATGATGCACGGCACGGCCCTCGTCGACACCGGCCTCACCGAAGGCGAGACGGTGGTGACCGATGGGCAATACGGCCTGAAGGCCGGTGATCATGTCGTGACGGGACAGCCAGCCGACCCCAACAACACGCCCGTGCTCAAGAACGCGCAGACCAACATGTTGGGGATTCAGCCGTGAGCCAGGATAGCGCTGTGAAGGGCGGCCTGTCGGACGCGTTCATTCGACGCCCGATCGCCACGCTCATGCTGATGGTCGGCGTCGTGCTGCTGGGCACCATCGCCTACGGCACGCTGCCTGTCGCGTCGTTGCCGTCGGTCAACCTGCCGACAATCCAGGTAACAGCGCAGCTGCCGGGGGCGGACCCGCAGACGATGGCATCGTCCGTCGCCACGCCGCTCGAGAAGCAATTCGGCGAAATCGCCGGTCTGACGCAGATGACCTCGGCCAGCGCCCTCGGATTCACGCAGGTGACGCTGCAGTTCGATTCGTCACGCTCGGTGGATTCGGTTGCGGGCGACGTGCAGGCGGCCATCAACGCGGCCGGGGGCGATCTGCCCAAGACGATGCCGACGCCGCCCATCTACCGGAAGACCAATCCAGCCGATACGCCGATCCTGATCCTGGCGCTCACCTCCGACACGCTGCCGCTGACCACGGTCGACGATTATGCCGAGAGCATTCTCGCGCAGAAGCTCTCGCAGGTGCAGGGCGTCGGGCTGGTGACGATCGGCGGCCAGCAACAGCCGGCCATGCGCGTCGAGGTCAATCCACAGCAACTCGCGGCGCAGGGACTGACGCTCGACCAAATCAGAATGTCCCTGTCGACGATCACCGTCGACAACCCCAAGGGAACGCTCGAAGGCAAGCAGCAGTCCTATGCGCTGAAGACCAACGACCAGCTGACGAAGCTCGCGGATTTCAATCACGCCATCGTGGGTTTCCGGAACGGTGCACCGATCCGGGTCAGCGACATTGGACGGGCCGAGATCGGTCCGGCGAACGATCAGCTCGCAGCGTGGTTTGGCCGGCAACCCGGAATCATTCTCGCCGTGCAGCGTCTGCCCGGCGCCAATGTCATCCAGACCGTCGACAGCATCAACAAGCAGCTGCCGCAGCTCGAGGCATCGCTGCCGTCAGCGATCAAGGTGTCGGTTGTGGCTGACCGCACCACGACGATCCGCGCCTCGGTCAGCGACGTGCAGTTCACGCTGATGCTGACGGTCGGGCTGGTCGTCATGACGATCCTCGTCTTTCTGCGCAATCTCTGGGCGACCATCATTCCGGGGATCGCGGTGCCGCTGTCGATCGTCGGCACCTTCGCAGTCATGGCGGTGCTCGGCTATTCGCTCGACAATCTCTCGCTCATGGCACTTTCGATCGCGGTCGGCTTCGTGGTCGACGATGCGATCGTGATGGTCGAGATCATCGTCCATCACCTCGAGCAGGGCATGAAGCCGCTCGATGCCGCACTCAAGGGCGCCGGCCAGATCGGATTCACGATCCTGTCGATCTCGGTGTCGCTGATCGCCGTCTTCATCCCGCTGCTGCTGATGCACGGCGTCGTCGGCAAGCTCTTTCAGGAGTTCGCCGTGACCGTCGCCGTCGCGATCGGCGTGTCGGCTTTTGTCTCCCTGACCCTGACGCCCATGCTGTGTGCCTATCTGCTCAAGCATGTGCCCGAAGGCCAGGCGCGGCATGGGCTTCTCTACCGGCTGCTGGAGGCGGGCTTCGAGCGGCTGGCCGGCGCTTATGATCGCGCACTCAGCTGCGTGCTCCGGCACCAGCGCCTGACGCTTCTTGTCATGTTCGGCACGATCGCGGTGACCGGCTATTTGTACACGGCGATTCCGAAAGGCTTTTTCCCGCAGCAGGACACCGGCCTCATCGCCGGCGTCACCGAAGCGGCGCAGGACATCTCATCCGCGGCCCTTGCCGCGAAGCAGCGGCAGCTCGTGGATGTCGTTCTCAAGGATCCGGCGGTTGCTACGGTGGCGAGCTATGTCGGGCCTGGCGGTACCAATCCTTCGCCGAACCAGGGCCGGATGTTCATCTCCTTGAAGCCGCAGGGCAGCCGCGGATCGAACGTGTCAGCCGACCAGGTCATCGTGCGGCTGAACAAGAACTTGCAGGCGGTCACCGGTATCAGCCTCTACATGCAGGCTTCGCAGGACATTACGATCGGCGGGCGCGTCTCCAAGACGCAATACCAGTATACGCTGAGCGACGTGAATGCAGGGGAACTGGCCGCCTGGACGCCGAAGGTCGTGTCAGCGCTGTCCAAGCTTTCCACCATCACCGCCGTGACCAGCGACCAGCAGAATGCCGGTCTCCAATTCTCCATCGAGATCGACCGCGATGCTGCGTCGCGTCTGGGCATCGCGCCCGAGGACGTCGACAATGCGCTGGACGACGCCTTCGGCCAACGTGTCGTCACCAAGGTCTTCACCACGCTCAACCAGTATTACGTGATCATGGAGGTCGACCCGGCCTTCCGCAGCGGGCCGGACGCGCTCGCCTCGATCTATCTGCGGTCGTCCGCCGGCCAACCGGTGCCGCTGAATCAGATCGCGCACACCGTGCCGACCACGGCACCGTTGCTGGTCAACCACCAGGGTCAGTTCCCATCGGCGACGGTGTCCTTCAATCTGGCGCCGCACGCGTCGATCGGTACCGCGGTATCGGATGTCCAGCAGGCCGTGGCGGCGCTTCATATGCCGCTGAGCGTACAGGCCGCCTTCCAGGGCACGGCGAGTGCCTACGAATCGGCGCTGGCCGGTCAGCCGGCGCTGATCGCGGCTGCGCTCGTCGCGGTCTATCTCATCCTCGGCATGCTCTATGAGAGCGCCATTCATCCGATCACGATTCTGTCGACGCTGCCGTCGGCCGGCGTCGGCGCTCTCCTGATGCTGATGGCGGCCGGCATGTCGCTCGATGTGATCGGCATCATCGGCATCGTGCTGCTGATCGGCATCGTAAAAAAGAACGGCATCATGATGGTCGATTTCGCGCTGGTGGCCGAGCGCGCGGGCAAGACGCCGGTCGAGGCCGTGCACGAGGCCTGCCTGTCGCGCTTTCGGCCGATCTTGATGACGACGATGTGCGCGGTCCTGGGTGGTATTCCCCTCATGGTCGGCACCGGTACCGGCTCGGAGATCCGTCAGCCGCTCGGCTACGCGATGGTCGGCGGGCTGCTGGTCAGTCAGGTGCTGACCTTGTTCACGACGCCGATCGTGTACCTGTACATGGGGCGGATCGGGCAGGCCGTGCGTCGGGTGCGCGACGGACTCGTCGCACAGGTCCAGGTCTCAAGCGCCGGAGACTGATCGCCGCGAGACCTGCTACAGCGGCTGTGAAGCGGCCGGTGCAACGAGCGATCGCCGCCGGAACAGCACCACGCGATGCAGTGCCGCGAGCAGCGGCGCGTCGATCGCGCGGGTGAACAGCGCGGCGCCGGCGAATACGGTGACGAAGAACGCGCCGGCGATCGACCAGGCGATGATTTTTCCCGCAGCGGCTTCCGCCGCCCACGCGGCGGCAAAAGGTCCCGCCAGCAACGGGAAGTGCAGCAGATAGAGCGCGAAGGAATTGCGCCCCACGAACTGCGCCGGTGCCGAGGTCAGAATCCGTTGCACCGGTGCGCCGATCAGCACGGTGAGGAACAGGCCGGTCGCGCTGATCGAGGCGACGAAATTCGTGACGGTAGCTTCACCGAACCGCTCGGCGAACGGTTTCAGCATCGGCACGAACCATGGATGGCCGCCCAGCGCGACGCCGATGGCAAGCGGCACCAGCCAGATCCAGGAGTGAGTGCGCAGATGCCCCGCACGCCAGGCGCGCTCGAACATCAGGCCGATGGGGAACATCGCGTAGAAGAGGGTCGGCCCGCCGATCTTCAGGCACAACAGCAGCCAGAGCGCAGCGGCTGCGACCTGCACGCGGCGCGGCAGCATGCGAACCAGCAGATAGGTGCCGATCGACCCGAGCAGCTCGACCCGCATCGTCCATAGCGGCGGGTCGAGCTTGATCACGTTGCCGCGATAGAGTTCGACCAGCGTCGTGCGCAGGAACTGCAGCAGGCCGGTATCGAGGGCACCGTTGGTCACGGCGAGAAATGTGTGGCCGGTCGCTCGCTCGATCTGCGCAGCCGAGGTGGGAAAGAGCGACAGGCAGGCGAGCGCGAACAGGCACGCGAAGAAAGACGGCACGGTGAGGCGCGCATAGCGGCGCAACGACAAGGTGATGAGATCGGCCCGGCTGAATTCGGCGGCGCGCGACAGCACGAATCCCGACAGCAGGAAGAACACGCAGACCCACGGCCCGCCATTGCAGAAGATCTGCAGCGGCGAATTCCATACCGCCGCCTGCAGGCCGGGGAACGAGCCGACCGGAATCGGGCCCCAGCCCAGGATCGGAAACGCAACCGCAATCGTGTGCCCGAGCACGACGCACAGCGCGGCGAGCCCGCGTAACCCGTCCAATGCTTCGAGGCGTGACGGCTGATCCGACGCGGCCGGGATCGATATCGGACGGGACAATTGCACCTCGGACGCGAACCGCGCGGATCTGAACGGTTCGCGATCGCGAAAGCAAGGCGCGATGGCGTGGGCAATCGTCTTTCGAACGACCGGTCGGTCGATCAGACCGGTGAAGCGGCCCGGTTCGCGATTTGCTCCAGGCCACACTGGTCCAGGACGGTGATCACGCCGTCCTGAAAGCGCACCATCCCGCAGGCGCGCAGATCGGCCAGCGTGCGGTTCAGATGAACGACGTTTACGCCGAGATAGTCCGCCATCTGTTTCTGCGTGAGCGGCAGGCGTGCGCTGGTGCGCGGTATACCGTCGGTGGCATCACCCGACGAAAATCGCAGCCGACGCCACAGAACGAGCAGCAGCGCGGCGGTACGCTCTCGCGCCTTGGCTTGCCCGAGCAAGATTGCGAGCGCGTCGATGCGGCGCTTCTCCTCGACCAGCTGCTCCATCAACCGCAGCACGATCGCGGGCTGCTGCAGCAGTTCACACAGCGCGGCGGACTCGATCGACCCGTAGCCGACCGTCGTCAGTGCCACGCTGGTGTCGAGCGCCGGCTCGAAGAACAGCGTATCCAACCCCAGGAAATCGCCCGGCCGATAGATGTCGAGAATGACCTGCCGTCCTTGCGGAAGCTTGCGAACCCGAGCGGCCAGACCCGAATTCAACCGGCACAGCCGGCGGCTCGGCATGCCGGCCGAGATGATTTCGCTGCCTCGGTCGGCGATGCAGGGGCGGCGGCCCTGGCCGCGGCAGCCTCCTGCAAACACGCGCTGTAGTTCTCGGTCGATATCGGCCGCATCGTCGCTGTGTTGCCCGTGCGCTCCGTGCCACCACGCACGTGCAGTCTCCGCCGTTTCGGCCTCAGAGGGGGCGTGCATGCTCAGCTTCCTTGAACAGACCCGGCGCTGTCGCAAACTCCCCGCGGCGGAAAAGTTGCCGAAAAACTTGTGGCGGATGCCGAGGAAGCGGCGAAGCGTCGAGCTCGTGCAGCCGATCTGCGCGTCAGTGATGATGCGGTGGGATTTGGTCCGACATCGACGGGCGGGCGACGCCCGGCTCGGCGACACGAATGAGCCCCATCATCCCTTTGTCCTCGTGCCCGAGAAGATGGCAGTGAAAGACGAAGGTGCCCGAGATGTTGCGGTGGAAGCGCATGCGCAGCCGCGCCACGCTGGGTGTCACCGCGTCGCCTGCTGACCAGTTTGCATCGGGCGAGGCCGCAGGCAGGTTGATCGTGTCCAGGACGCGTCCCTCGAGGAACTTGTCCGGGCTCTCCAGCACACGGAAGTGGAGCTGGTGGATATGGAAGTCGTGGACCTCGTGCGTGAAGTTGAGGATGGTCCAGTCCTCGACGCTGTCCGGCTGAACCTCGACGACCGAGGACGGCATGCGGTCCATCGGATAGGGTTCGATGACCGCGTCCGGCCGCGACACTTCCGTGATGGTGAAATCCGTCTTGCTGCTGTTCGGCCGCGGATACTCGGTGAAGGCGAAAATGCGCTGGCGCACGGGCTTGCCGTCGGACGGCGCGTCGTCGCTGCGCTGTACCGCTCCAGCCGGACCCGGAGCTCGCGCGCTTGCAGCTGCAGGTGAACCATCGGCCGCCCCGGGTTCGGTTCGAATCGAAACCAGATCCCGGGCGGGCATCAGGTCGCCGCCGCAACCCGTGTCCACCGCTTCGGTGCGCAGGACAATGCGATGCTGCGCGGCGGGCGCATCGAGTTTGACCTTGAATTCGAGCCGTGCGCCGGTGGGCACCATGATCGGCTCGGCATGCGTCTCCGCCTGCGGCCGGCCGGTTGCATCGGTGAGCGGAACACCGTCGAGCGCCGCGACGTCGAACGGGACGTTCCGAACCTTGCCGGACTCGTCGATGTCGACCAGGTGCACGCGTACATAGGTACTCGCCGCGGCATTGACGAGACGCCAGTGCTCTTCTTTGCCGGTGCGAACCGTAATCTCCGGCACGGTTCCCGTCGGGTTGTGCGTATCGCGGATCGAGATCCCGTTGACGCTCAGGATGGTTTCCTGCTCGCGCTCATCGGGTGCGGAGCATTGGGTTTGCGCCGCCGTGTTGATGCATTTGCCGAACGCGCATTGCGGCAGCGCCGATGCGGTTCCGCCCGCTTGCTTCGCGGCCGGCGCAGCCTTTGCAACCATGGTGTTTGCAGGTGCCGCTGCCGAAGCGTTCGGCGCCGGTGCCGCCGCCTCGGGCGGTTCCGGAATCGGCTGGTCGCGCACGATCAGGAGTCGGTCGGGGATTCCTTGCTGGCGCCGGGAATCGTCGACCTCGTTCTCGACCACGAGCGCGCCGGACAATCCAAGCAATGTCTGGGCCTCGCTCTCGCCGTGCAGATGCGTGTGGTACCAATAGAGTCCCGCTGGCTGCGTTTTCGGGATCTGGATCTCGTAGGCGCTCTGACATGCATCCGGCGGCACCGGTTTGGTGCCCTCGGGCGCGAAATAGGTGCGAACGACGTCGTCGCCCGGCGACGTGCCGGGACCGCACGGCACTGGCCTCACTTCCAGCCCGTGGAAATGCAGGTTCGTGTTTCCGGTCGGCGGATGATAGGCGCCGGGGCGGACTTCGAAATCGCCTTGCGTATCGGGAATCCCGCCGATGTCGGTCGGGTGGCCGGGCGTGCTCAGGGCGCGCAGCGGAGCGACATCGTGGATGCGATTGAACAGGCGCACGCGCAGCGTTTCGCCGGGACGAACCCGGATCGTCGGCGCGATGCCGGGCCGGTCCTTGCTGTTGCGATCGACGAAGCAGAGCCGGTTTCCATCCTGGCGGACTTCGAGATCAAGCGACTGAATCCCGCCCGCAACCCGTGCCACTTCGGGTGGGTTTTCGAGCGCGCCCGGCACCGGTCCGCATCCCGCTTGCGCGGCGGCAGGCGCGGGCGCGACGGCCAACGCAATCGCCACGAGGCCGAATCCGACGGCGAAGCGCGCGACAAGCCAGTTCATGAGTGCCATTTCATGCGAAGGAGCGGCGGAAGATGCGGCAATGAACTAGGCGCGGCGTGCGCCGGCGCTGGCCCCCGCGATGATCTGCCGCTGGCCGCTTTCCGCCAATTGCGCCTCGCTAGAGATGCGCCAGCGGCAGGGCCGTCGAATCCTTGTAGGTCTCGAGCACGAAACTCGAGCGCACGTCCTTCACGCCCGGCATCTTGAGCAGCTTCTGCCGCGCGAACTGCGCGTAATCGTCGAGCGTCGGCACGACGACTTTGAGCAGATAGTCGAACGCGCCGGTCATCATGTGCACCGCGACGACTTCGGGCTCCGCCGCCGCCGCGTCGCGAAACGCGTCGGCGAGCGCGTCGGAATGACGTTCGACCTGGACCTCGACGAAGGCGACCACGTCGAGCCCGAGCTTCTTACGATCGAGCAGGGCGACATAGCCGCCGATCATGCCTTGCTCTTCGAGCTGCCGGACCCGCCGCAGGCAGGGGCTGGGCGACAGGCCGATCCGGTCGGCGAGCTCGACATTGGCGATCCTGCCGTCGTTCTGGAGCGTCTCCAGGATCTTCCGGTCTGCCGGGCTGAGGCGTGTTTCTGGCACGATCTGCTCCAAATCTTGGCTTCATTGGCATGAAGTGCCGTGATCTGCACGATCTTCGACCCAGAAGGCAAGGACCTGTCCTGGCTTCGGAGCTATTCTGCGGCCAACCACAGGAGGCGTGCATGGCCGAGATCACCGAGCAGAACCCGATGGGCACCGACGGCTTCGAGTTCGTCGAATTCACCGCGCCCGATCCGGCCCTGCTGGAAGGCGTGCTGAAGCGCCTCGGTTTCGCGCCCGTCGCCAGGCATCGCAGCAAGCAGGTCGTGCTGTGGCGTCAGGGTGACATCAATTTCATCGTCAACGCCGAGCCCGGCAGCGAAGCCGCGAAGTTCGCCGCCGCGCACGGGCCCAGCGCCAACGCGATGGCGTTTCGCGTCAAGGACGCGGCCCATGCCTATCAGCGCGCGCTGTCACTCGGTGCCAAACCGTTCGTCGGCAAAGTCGGCGCGACGGAGTTGAACATTCCGGCGATCGAAGGGATCGGCGGCTCGGCGCTCTATTTCGTCGATCGCTACGGCGATCGCACGATCTACGACGTCGATTTCGAATTCTTCGCCGACCCCAACGTGCCAGGCGTCGGCCTCAACGTGATCGACCACCTGACGCACAATCTGCGCCAGGGCGAGATGGACACCTGGTACGGCTTCTACAACAAGCTGTTCAACTTCCGCGAGATCCGCTTTTTCGACATCGAAGGCAAGCTGACGGCGCTGCGCTCGCGCGCGCTGACCAGCCCGTGCGGCAAGATCAAGATCCCGCTCAACGAGAGCGCCGGCGGCGAGCGCAAGGATCAGATCCAGGAATTCATCGAGCAGTATAACGGCGAAGGCATCCAGCACATCGCCATGGCGACCAGCGACATCTTCGGCACGGTGAAGGACCTGCGCGCGCAGGGGCTCGGCTTCATGGATGCGCCGCCCGACACCTACTACGAGATGCTCGACGAGCGCCTGCCGGGCCATGGCGAGGACGTTGCCGCGCTCAAGCAAAACTCATTGCTGATGGACGGCACCACCGAAGGCCAGAACAAGCTCCTGCTGCAGATCTTCAGCGAGACGGTGGTCGGTCCGATCTTCTTCGAGATCATCCAGCGCAAAGGCGATGACGGATTCGGCGAAGGCAACTTCAAGGCGTTGTTCGAGTCGATCGAACGCGACCAGATCAAGCGCGGCGTGCTGCAGGACGTGGCCTGAGCCCTACCTCGTCATTCCCGTGTACGCGGGGACGACGGTGCGGCGGGGATGACGGTCGGGTACGCTTTATGATCTTTCGTGCGCCCCGAGCGCGTGCGCGAAATCGACCAGCTCGTTGGCATTGAGGTCCGACACCAGCGTCAGCCCGACGCCGTCGGCGCGCCAGCGCACCAGCGTCCAGCCGCCCGTGTGCGACACGTGCACCGTGTCGTCGCCCGGCACCGAGGCAGACGCGAACAGGTTGATCGTGTGGGCGCGGCGGCGATAGACGATCGACGCCGCCGGTTTGCCGGCGATCCAGTCCAGCCGTCCGCCGAGCAGCTCGTAGCCGTCGACCTCAATCACCGGCGGCGTGATGCTGAGCTTGCCGGCGAACCACGGCTTTACCGTGTGGCGATCGGAGGACGGCACGTCGACCAGATGGTCGAGCTGCAGCGAGCGCACATGCGCGGCGACGATCTGTTGGTCGATTCCTTCGTGCGGCTGCGCCATCCACATGCCCAACCACGCCGCCACCACCCAGCTTGCCGCGAGCGCGGTGAACTTCGCCGCACGCGGCATCCATCGCCGCACAGGCACCGGCGTGGCCAGCGCGCCGGCCCGCATGCGCGCGGCGAAGCCTGGCGGCATCTCGGGGCTGGTCAGCGAACCGCGCAGCGCGCGCGACAGCACGCGCTGCTGCTCGTCATAGGCGCGGCAGGCGGGGCAGGTCTCGAGATGGTCGTGCACCATGACCGCACGCGCGGGGTCGAGTTCGCCGTCGGCGGCGGCCGAAAGCTGGACGTGGGCATCTTCACAGCGCATCACGCACGCTCCGACATCGTTGCGGCGCGCCACGCCACCAGCAGCCGGCCGCGAGCGCGCGCGAGGCGCGACATCACCGTGCCGACCGGCACGCCGGTGACGGTGGCGATGTCGCGATAGGCCAGTTCTTCAACTTCGCGCAGCACGATCACCTCCCGGAATAGCGGCGGTAATTCTTCGACCAGCCGGTTGAGCAGCGTGCGGTCGGCAGCCGCGAGCAAAGCCGTCTCGGGCGTTGCATCGACGACGCCGAGATCGGAATCGTCGAGCGGCATTTCGGCCCGCGCCCCGCGCTTGGCCATCCTGTCGTAGGCGGCGTTGCGCACGATCGCGAGAAACCAGGCGCGATTGCCGTCACCGGTCCAGCCTTCGATGTAGCGCAAGGCGCGAATGCACGCGTCCTGCACGACGTCTTCCGCCTCGGACGCGTCGCGCACGAGCCAGCGCGCCAGCGCGTAGCCGCGTTCGAGATGCGGCAGCACGGCCGCATCGAATCGCCGGGAACGGTCGAAATCGCGCACGCGGGAACCTCCATTCTGCCCGACCGGGCCACGCCGGGTTTTATTCCCGGGAATAAAGCCGAAGGCCCGCCGGTCCCTGGAGCAGACCAACCAACCGTAGCGGGAGAGTGTGCGATGTCGAAGGACGACGACAAAGGAACCGGCCAAGTCGGCCGGCGCGGCGCGCTGGAATGCATGGCCTGGGCGGCAGGCGGCCTCGTCTGGACCGTGACGGGCGGCATTCCGAGCTCGCGCCTGCTCGGGGTCGGCGAAGCGCGGGCGGCGCCCATTCAGGCGACCGGAGCCGGGTTCAGCTTCGTGCAGATGAGCGACTCGCATGTCGGTTTCAACAAGGAGGCCAATCCCGACGTCACCGGCACGCTGCGCGAAGCGATCGCCAAGGTGAACGCGCTCAAGGAGCGTCCCGCTTTCGTATTGCATACGGGCGACGTCACGCACCTGTCGCAACCGGGCTCGCACGAGATCGCGGCCGACGTGCTGGGCACGCTCAAGACCGATCGGCTGCTTGCGGTGCCGGGCGAGCATGATCTCGCCAATGACGGCTATGCGCGCTGGAAGGATCTGTGGGGACGGCAGACTGGGGCGAAAGGCTGGGTCAGTTTCGACCAGGCCGGCGTGCATTTCGTCGGGCTCAACAATGTCAGCGAACGAAGCGGCAAGCTCGGTGCGCTGGGCGGCGAACAGCTGGAATGGTTGGAGAAAGACCTCGCCGGACTCAGTGCCAGCACGCCGATCGTCGTGTTCGCGCACGTCCCGCTATGGTCGGTCTATCCCGAATGGGGTTGGGCCACCGGCGATTCCGAACGCGCCATGACGCTGCTCAAGCGGTTCGGGTCGGTCACCGTGCTCAACGGGCACATTCATCAGACGCTGCAGAAGATCGAAGGCAACGTCGCCTTCCACACCGCGGCTTCGACCGCATTTCCGCAGCCCGCGCCGGGCAGCGCGCCGGCGCCCGGTCCAATGGTGGTGCCGGCCGACCGGCTGAAACAGGTGCTCGGAGTCACGCAAGTGAACTTCGTGCCCAACAAGGGCCCGCTCGCCATCGTCGATCATCCGCTGGCCTCGTCGACGTGAAGCGACGGATTTTGTTGCTGGGCGGCGCCGCGCTGTTCGCGGGCGCCGCCTTGGCGGATGAAAACAAGCCGGTCGTCACGATCGACCGGGCCACGTTCATGCCGGCCGAACTCGAAGTCAAAGTCGGCACGGAAATCGAATGGATCAATCGCGACAGCGACGAACACAACGTCACCGAGAACACAAAGGCGTTTCGCTCGCCCATCCTCGATACCGGCGAGACGTGGCGGCGCGTCTTCACCGAAGCCGGCACGGTTGAATATTATTGCTCGCTGCATCCGCACATGACGGGCCGGATTCGCGTGGTTGCCTGACCAGATCTTCGCGGCGCGCTTGCAGGTGCACGCTGCGCCGCGCTTTCTAACTTTTTGATTTGGCGCGTTTTCTCTCCGCGAACCGGTAGCCACTTCGCGGGAAAACGCGCTACACCGGCAGGATGAAACTTTACGGCTATTGGCGCTCATCCGCCAGCTATCGTGTGCGTATCGCGCTCAACCTCAAGCGCGCCGCCTATGAACAGGTGCCGGTGCACCTGGTGAAGCAGGAGCAGTTCTCGCCCGACTATCTCGCCTTGAGTCCATCGGGCGTGGTGCCGGCCCTGGTCACCGATGACGGGCGCGTGCTGCTGCAGTCGCTCGCCATCTGCGAGTGGCTGGACGAGACCGTGTCGGGACCGAACCTGCTGCCCGACAATGAATATGACCGGGCGCGTACGCGCGCCATCGCGCAGCTCATCGCGTGCGACGTACACCCGCTCGGAAATACGCGCGTGCAGGCCTATCTGCGCGCCGAGATGGGGCAGGACGATGCGCGAATGACCGCGTGGCTGCACAAATGGATCACCACCGGACTCGCGGCGGTCGAGGCCATGATCGAAGGCAGCACGAGATTTGCGGTCGGCAATCGCGCCAGCCTCGCCGACATCTGCATCGTGCCGCAGCTCTACAACGCGCGGCGTTTCAGTGTAGATTTGACGCCGTACCCGAAACTACTCGCCATTGACGAAGAAGCGGCGAGGCAACAGCCATTCATCGACGCGGCACCGGAACGCCAGCCGGACGCACCACCGCCGTAAGCGGAACTTCCTGGGACATTCTCCGGTTCACTGCTCACCGGCAGAGGGACCCAAGAAAATGCGCATCGCCCAGATTGCACCGCTGGTGGAGGCGGTGCCACCCAAACTCTATGGCGGAACCGAACGAATTGTTTCGTATCTCACCGAAGAACTGGTGGCGCACGGTCACGAGGTGACACTGTTCGCGTCGGCTGACAGCGTGACCTCGGCCGAACTCGTCCCGATGTCGCCGCGCGCGCTGCGGCTCGACAAGGGCGTGCGCGATCCGATCGCGCCGCAATTGCTGATGCTCGAACGCGTAGCGCAGCAGGCACATCGGTTCGACGTCGTGCATTGCCATCTGGACTATTATCCATTCTCGCTCTATCGCAGGCTCGGCCTGCCGTTCGTCACCACCTTGCATGGCCGTCTCGATACCGAGGAGTTGAAGCCCGTGTTCGACGAGTTCGCCGACGTGCCGGTGATCTCGATCTCGGATGCGCAGCGCAGGGCGCTGCCGCAAGCGGGCTGGATCGGCACGGTGCAGCACGGCCTGCCGGTCGACCTGCTGGTGCCGCCGCCCGCGCCGTCGCTCGACTATCTCGCTTTTCTCGGCCGCATCAGCCCCGAGAAAGGGCCGGACGCCGCCATCCGCATCGCGCGCGATGCGGGTATGACGTTGAAGATCGCGGCCAAGGTCGATCGCACCGACCGTCCCTGGTTTGAAGACGTGGTCGAGCCGATGCTGGCCGAGCCGCATGTCGAATGGATCGGTGAAATCGCCGAGCACGAGAAGGCCGCGTTCCTCGGCAATGCGGCCGCGCTTCTGTTCCCAATTTGCTGGCCCGAGCCATTCGGCCTGGTGATGATCGAAGCGATGGCCTGCGGCTGCCCCGTCATCGCGTTCAATCGCGGCTCGGTTCCCGAAGTCGTGCAGGACGGCGTATCTGGCTTCGTGGTCGAGGACGAAGTCGGCGCGGTCGCAGCGGTGGCGAGGTTGAAGCTGCTCGATCGGGTCGCGGTGCGGGCCGATTTCATGACCCGTTTCACCGCCGCGCGCATGGCCGAGGATTATCTTCAACTCTACGCCGGCATCGCTGCCGATCACGGCACCCGCGGCCGCGCCGTGCACGGCCCGGACCTGGTAGCGCGGACACGAACCGACCGGCCGCTGGTCGTGGTGCGATCTTCCTGAGCGCGCGGCGTTTGGAGGAGTCATGACACGTCCTTCGGCGGTCGAGACGCTTCACGACGAAGCCGAGGTCGGCCCGTTCTACATTCCCGCTAATGCGGCGACGACCAGCTATCGGCCACGTGTGCTCAAGCAGGGCGACACGTTCGTGGTGCTCGACCCGTTCGGCGATGCGCAGGCGACCGGTCCCGCGGCCGAAGGCCTGTTTCATCGCGACACGCGGCATCTGTCGCAACTGACGCTGACGATCGAAGGTCAGCGTCCGCTGCTGCTGTCGTCGAGCGTCACCTCCGAGAACGCGACCATCGCGGTCGATCTGACCAATCCGGATCTGCTCGACGGCGAGCGTGTCGTGCAGCCACGCGACACGGTACACGTGCTGCGCACCAAGGTGCTCGATCACGGTGCGCTCTACGAACGGCTCAACCTGCACAATTTCGGCGTCGCGCCGGCCAAGATCCGGATCGAGATGGGCTACGCCGCCGATTTTGCCGACATCTTCGAGGTGCGCGGCATGGTGCGCGCGCAGCGCGGCCGCCAGCGCCGCGACGAACGTGTCGGCAATACCGTCGTGCTTGCCTATGAAGGGCTCGACAATGTGATGCGCTCGACCCGCATCATCGTCGATCCCGCGCCCGATTCCTGGGTGACAAGGCGCATGCGCTGGGACTGGATCCTGGCGCCGGGCGAAGCACGCACGATCGACGTTGAAATATTGTGCGGGAGCGACCGCGCGCTTGTGCGGCGGCGCGGTTTCGTAAGCGTGCTTGCCGAGACCAAGGAGCGCATCGCGGAAGAAGCGAAAAGCCGGGTGCGGCTGATCAGCGGCAATGCGCTGTTCAACGACTGGCTGCATCGCAGCCGCGCCGATCTCGACATGCTGATCACCGAGACCAGCTGCGGCCGCTATCCCTATGCCGGCATCCCCTGGTTCTCGTGCCCGTTCGGCCGCGACGGCATCATCACCGCGCTCGAAACGCTGTGGCTCGATCCCGATCTTGCTGCCGGCACGCTGCGCTACCTCGCCGCGACGCAGGCGCACGTGCTCGATCCCTCCAAGGACGCCGAACCGGGCAAGATCCTGCACGAGACGCGCGGCGGCGAGATGGCCGAGCTCGGCGAAGTGCCGTTCGGTCACTATTACGGCAGCGTCGACTCGACGCCGTTGTTCGTCGTCCTCGCCGGCGCCTACGAGCAGCGCACCGGCGACCTCGAGCTGGTGCGCGAGCTGTGGCCCAGCATCCAGGAAGCGCTGGGCTGGATGGAGCGCTATGGCGATCTCGATGGCGACCAGCTGCTCGAATACGACCGCAAGTCGGTAAACGGGCTGATCAACCAGGGCTGGAAGGATTCGGCCGACTCGGTGTTTCACGCCGACGGGCGTCTCGCCGAAGCGCCGATCGCGCTCGCCGAAGTGCAGGCCTACGCATTCGCCGCGTGGCGTGAGGCGGCACGGCTTGCGCATCTGCTCGGCGAACGCGGCCAGGCGAGCGCGCTCGCAGCCAAGGCGGAGAATCTTCGCGTCGCGTTCGAGAATGAATTCTGGGACGAGGAGCTTGGCCTGTACGTGCTGGCGCTCGACGGCGACAAGCGCCCCTGTCGCGTGCGCTCGTCGAACGCGGGCCATGCGCTGTTCGGCGGCATCGCGTCGCCGGAGCGCGCCGATCGTGTCGCGCGCGCGCTGCTGGCGCCCGACTTCTTCTCGGAATGGGGGATCCGCACCATCGCGACCGGCGCGGCGCGCTACAATCCGATGAGCTATCACAATGGTTCGGTGTGGCCGCACGATAACGGGCTGATCGCGATGGGGCTGGCGCGGTACGGCAAGCAGCGCCAACTGACCCGCTTGCTGACCGGCATGTTCGACAGCGCCATGCAGATGGACCTGACCCGGTTGCCTGAATTGTTCTGCGGCTTCGAGCGTCGCCCCGGCGCCGGTCCCACCGCGTACCCGGTCGCGTGCATCCCGCAAGCCTGGGCGGCGGCGAGCGTGTTCGCGATCCTGGGTGCGATGCTGGGCGTAAGCTTCGATCCGTCGGGGCGGCAGATCCGCTTTACGCGCCCGGCGCTGCCGCCCTGGATGGACGAGCTGCTGATCGAAAATCTGCGGCTGGGCGAAGCGCGCGCCGACGTGCTGCTGCGGCGCCACGGCGAGGCGGTGTCGCTGACCTCGCTGTCCCGCAGCGAGGATCTCGAGATCGTGATGACCGCCTGAGCGGTACCGGCCGGCCGCCGCATTCGCGTGCCGGCAGGGTGCAGGATTTTGAAGACAAGGCGGTGATTTCTGCTCGCTTTCTGCGGACGGCGCGTCGGCGGATTCACCTCCCAGCGGGCAAGCCGGCATCAATCCTGGATGCCGGCCTTCGGCGACTCCTGACGGAGTCTTCATTCTCGGCTAGTTTTGTACGCGAATCACCGAGGGTTTCCCGTGTCCGAGCGTCGCCTAGACTTGGCGCAGACATCAGTCCTAATCGTCGAACCCAATGTTCGGCTCCATCGCGTCTATCGCGATGCGCTGACCGCGTTTGGCACCGGCCATGTTTCGACCGTGCCCGACTGGGACGGTGCGCTGGCGCGGTTCGGCGAAGAGCGCCCGCATCTGGCCTTCGTCGAAGTGCTCGATGAAGAGCGCCGGCCGGTCGGTCTCGACTGGATCCGTCGCGTCCGCCGCGAATTGCCCTTTCCCTCGCGGGCCGCGCCGATCGTCGCCTCGTCAGCGCTGACGACCGCCCGGACCGTGTGCGAGGCGCGCGATGCCGGCGCCAACGATTTCATGAAAAAGCCCTTCGGCGTCGCCGACCTGTTCCGCCAGCTCGGCCGTGTGGTCGAGTTCGTTCGGCCGTTCGTGGTCGATCACGCCTATGTCGGCCCCTGCCGCCGGACCAAGATCGGCGAGAACCATCCGGGTCCGGAACGGCGCTATGCCACGCAGTTGCACGGCGGCTCGATCCAGGGGCTGAGCCTCGCATGACCGAAGGCACCACGCTGCTCTACGATCCCGATCCGACCCTGCAGCGCCTGGTGCTGTCGGGCGGCGGCGTCACCGAAACCGAGGCCGTGGCCAAGGCGGACGCGGCGCTGGCCGCATCCCGCGGCGCGTTCGAGGCCTGGGCCGTCGGCCGCCTCGCCGGCATTGAGGCCAAGCTCGCCAATGAAAGCGATGCGGCGCGCAACCTGATCGCGCTGGCCCAGGTGCGCGACGAGGCGATGCTCTATCGCCACGAAGCAGCGGCGCGAGTCATCGATCACCTGGCCGCTTCCTTGGGTGATCCCGCCGCGGACATGCCCCGGCGCAAGAAGCTGTTCCGCGCCCATGCGCTGGCCACCGCGCATGCGCTGGCCCAGGGCCCGCGGGCCAGCCGCACCGACATCGACCAGCTGCTCGCAACGCTCGCTGCCTGATCGCGGCGCCGTATCGGGCCGTACGGCGCGACACCTCTGGGCTCTGTGCGTCCCTCGGTGGTGAGCTAGCAGACCGGCAATAGAATCCGGAAGATCGTACCGCCGTCGGCACGCGGATGCGCTTCGACGCGGCCGCTCTGCAACTCGACCAGGCGTTTGACGATGGCGAGGCCGAGGCCGGTGCTGCGCCCGATCAAGGGTCGCCGTGTGCCGGGCGAGAAGGGCGCGAAGAGACGCTGCATTTCGACATCGGTCATGCCGGCGCCCCGATCGGCGACGTCGAGCATGGCGTCCTTGCCATTGCGATGCACGATCAGTTCGATCGGCGCCGCGGCGGGCGAGAATTTGGCCGCGTTCGACAGCAGATTGTCGAGCGCCTGACCGAGCCGCAGCGGATCCGCCATCGCGTTGCAGAGTTCGCCGTTGATGTGAACCGTGCGCGTCCCCAGCAGCGGCCGCAGCAGGCGCACGCGCTCCTGCGTCACCGCGAGCAGATCGGTCGGACGCAACGCGACCGGGATCGTACCGCTTTCGATCGCCGAGAGGTCGAGCAGATCCTCGAGCATTGCCAGCGTGGCGCGACCATTGGCGGCGACGAGATCGAGCAGCGCCGGCGCGTCGCTGTCGTCGATCTGCTTGGCGCGAAGCAATTCCGCGGCGGTGACCATCGAGGCGAGCGGCGCGCGCACGTCGTGCGCGACGACGCCGAGCAGGCGGTTGCGCCCGTCGCTCAGCGCATGAAGATCGGCATTGGCGCGTTCGAGCTGGCGGGTGCGCAGATCGACCATCGCCTGCAGCCGCCGCCGCGACGCGTCGGCCAGACCGATGGTGATGCCCAGCGCCAGCGCGATCATGCCAATGAACGACATGTACGGCATGCCCTCGGCCCAGGGCAGCAACCCGTTGGCGGCGGCGAGACGCAGCATGGCGCTGCCGATCATTGGCACGGCGAAGGCGATCAACAGCCAAGTGCCCTGTGCCCGCGCGAGCACCGCGCGCAGGATCGCGGCGAACATCGTCGCGATTGCGATCGCCATCAGCACCGTGAGGAACGGCAACACCGCACGCGGCATCAGACTCGGCAGCAAGACGATCAGAAGCGGAACCACGAGGCTGACCGTCCGCAGCACGCGTGACAGGCGCGGCGCGTAGCTTCTCGTATTCAGCCAGCGATCCGCGAAGCGCAGCGCGCAGCCCATGAAAAGGCCGAACGCGGCCAGGAACAGGAACTGATTGACCCGCGGTTCCTGCAGCACGTCCGGCCACAGGCGGCGATCCTGGCCGAGCAGCAGATGCACGACGACCAGGCAGGTCGCGACCAGCGCCGCACCCCAAAGCAGCAGACGGTCGCGCGCACCGACCCACAAAGCGAGCAGCAGAACGACGAGGCCGACCACACCGCCTTCGAGCGGGCCGAGATAGCGTTCGAGTCGCCGTTCGCGCGCGAAGGCGTCACGCTCGGTGACGAGGCGCGTGCGCAGTTCGGGTGCGAAGTCGGCTACCATGCGTCCGTAGAGGACGAGCTCGGTCGCGCCGACGTCTCCGATCGCCGACGCGTACAGCCGATCCGGCGCAGTGTCACGAAATTCAAGACCACCGCGATAGACCAGCAGTGGAACCGTCTCGTCCTGCGCGTCGAACACATACAGCTCGACCAGGCGCGGACGGACCGCTTCGAATTCGAGCCAGCGTTCCTTGCGGCCGGGATCGTTGCGCAGATCGAGTTCGATCCGCAGCCACGACGCGCCGTCACCGGCATGGTGGCGCGGCACGGCGCTCGCTGGCGCCTTGAAACCGCCTGCGCGCCACGCTTCGCGCGCCGCATCGAGGTCGATCGTGCCATCTGGATCGCGCAGCACCCATGTCGCCGAGCCGAGCTCGACCGGGTCGGACAGCGTCGGGGTGACACGCTGCGCCTGCGCCGCTTGCGGAACGGCGAGCAGCAACAGCAATGCGAGGGAGGCAGCGAGAAGGCGAAACATCCAAGGCCGATCCTAAACCCGCCCCAACGATGCCAGGTGTCGTCACCGTGAATTCAACGTGAATAGGTGACTTTCGCCCGAGCGCGATCGGTTGGGACTATTGCTTGCGCCTGCAGTCGGCGCAGCGTCCGCGCAATTCGATCATGCGCGATTCGATTTCGAAGCCCAGCGAACGGGCGTGATCGGTCAGTCGTGCGATCGACTCGTCGTCGGAAAATTCCTCGGCATGGCCGCAGCCCTCGCAGATGACGAACAGGCTGTCATGCGCGTGGTCGTGGCCGCTGCAGACCACATAGGCGTTCAGGCTTTCGAGCCGGTGCACCAGCTTCTGCCGCGTCAGGCCGTCGAGCGCGCGATAGACGGTCGGCGGCATCACACGACGCCCGCCGGCGGTGAGTTCGGCGATCACGCCATAGGCGCCGATCGGCTTGCCCGCGCGCGTCACCGCATCGAGCACCATGCGCTGATTGGGGGTCAGCTCATCGCAGTCGGGGCAGGGTCGGACGGCGCGGGTGCGCCGCGGGCGGGACGTGGCCATACGCTATGATGTAACATTTCACGCCTGTCCGACCAAGCAGCGTGCTGATCAGCCGGGCCCGAGATCGAGGTTGAATTCGGTGCCCGACTCGTCGCTGCGCCAGGTGAACTGCGCGCCAAGCTGCCGGGTCAGCACCTGCACCAGCCGCATGCCGAGCCCGCCCGAAAGCGCCGGATCGAAATCGGGTGGCAGGCCGCCGCCATTGTCGTGCACCGAGAGTCGAAGCCTCCCCGTCTCGGTGCGTTGGAAGGTGAGCCGAATTTTGGTCGCAGGATTCTGAATGCCGGCATGTTTGGCGGCGTTGGTGATCAGTTCGGCCGCGATCATGCCCAGCGCGGTTGCCGACTGCACCGGCAGCACCGCGTGGATCGCATCCACGACGAGTTGGTTCTGTGCGGTCTGGGGCAACAGGCTGCTGCCGAGATCGCGCGCCAGCTCGGTCAGATAGGGGCCGACGTCGACGTCGGTGAATCCACCCGACCGGTGCAGACGCGTATGCACCAGCGCCAGCGCATGTACGCGCTGCTCGACCATTCGGAGCTCGCGCACGATGGCCGGATCTTTTGCGCTGCGCCGCTGCAGCGCGAGCAGGCTCGACAAAAGCTGGAAACTGTTCATCACGCGATGATCGACTTCGCGCAGCAGCATGTCCTGCCGCTGCACGGTTTCCTCGACGCGCGCCGCCATCAGGTTGAAGGCCCGCGCGAGGTCGGCGAACTCGCTGGTACCCGCCGACTCGACGCGCCGGTCGAGCGCGCCTTCGCCCCATTCGCGCGCCGTCGCGGCCAGCCGTTCGATCGGCTCGGTCAACAGGCGCCGCGCGATCAGCGCGGCGAGTCCCAGCGCGCTGGCAAGTCCGGCCAGGATCAGCAACACGCCGCGCAACGTCGACTGGTCGATCTGCGCGAACGCTGGATCCCGCTCGATGCCGAGTACGACGGTGAGGCCGTACAGGCGCGGATCGTTGGGCACGAAGGCATAGACGCGCCGAATCCCATCGAGACCGATGCGGTCGATCGTGCCGTCACGCGTTGCGTTGGCAGCGGCGTCAAAACCGAGCTTGGTGCCCGCGGCGCCGGGCACTTCGGGCACGCGGCCGAGGATGGTGAAATTGCGATCGCTGACGGACAGCGACACGCCGGCCTCGTGGGTGATGCGCTGCAGTTCGTCGGCAAGCCAGTCCAGCCCCAGAGTCACCTGCAGATTGCCGACGACGCGGCCCTCCTGAACGACCGGATACGCCATCGGCAGCGCGCGTTTGCCGGTGATCATGCCGAGGCGATAGAACCCGACCTGGAACCCCATCCGCCGTGCATTGGCGTCGAGGGTGCGCGTCGCGTCATCGATGGCGATGTTCACCGCGATCGGGCCAAACGAGCTGCACACGATGCGGTCCTGCAAATCGAACACGGTGATCGCGAGATAGGCGGGGTAGAGCGGCTGGAGTTCCTGCAGTTGCTTGCCGCAGGCGACTGGTTCGAGCGCCCGTACCGCGTCGAAATTGCTGATCGCCACCATCGTCTGGCGCGCGCCTTCGAGCACGCGGCCGAGATCGCTGGCGGCGAGCCGTGCCTGGGTCAGCGCCTGCGCGTGCAGTTCGGCGGTGCGCTCGCGGCGCAGTTCAAATTCATTGAATGCCTGAATCGCAATCGCGGGCAGGCTGGTGACCAGCACCAGGCCGAAAAGTCGCGCGCGAAGGCTATGCAGCATACGAAGAGAACGATTTGAGCGCGCTTCCGTCGCGCGCTCAGGTCTAGGCTTGGCTGCTCGCCTCGGCGGGCAGCGCAGCGGCGCCGATCCTCAGCGCGGCGATGGCGATGACGAGATAGAGCATGGCGGTGAGCGCGAAGCGCGGCTGGCCATGCGTGACGTGCAGCCGGATCGCGGCGATGCCGGCGCAGAAAGCGAGGTCGGCCAGCAGGTGCCAATACGCCCTGGCGCCACCGAGCCGGGCCTGCAGCCGGACCCAGCCCTCGCCGTTAAACAATTCCAGCGTCACGCGCGCGCCGGCGATGGCGCAGCACAGCAGGCAGAGAAACCCGCCGAACTGGGTGAGCACGGTGCTGATCATGGCCCGCAGCTTGCTCCCCGATGCTTAATGGAGTCTTGCCGCCGCGGCGCTTGAGGGGCGGGGCTTCAGTTCGCGGTGCGCAATTTCGCGCCGGCGCCGGGCGCGGCGCGATCGGCGCTGCCCGTGGGCGGGGCACCGGGGACGCCGTCATCTTCGAAGCGCACGGTGACTTCGGTGCCGTCGCCGATCCTGGTGGTCAATTCGCCGCCGAGCTGGCGCACCAGCGAGCGCACGATCTCGAGCCCGAGATTGTCGCGCCCGTCGAGCGTCGCGGCGCCCGCGATGCCGGCGCCGTCATCGGCCACGACCAGCCGCACCTGCCCGTCCTCGTCACGTTTCAGCCGCACGCGCAACGTGCCGGTGCGGTCGCGGCCGAAACCATGTTCGAGCGCGTTGACCACCAGCTCGTTGGCAATCAGCGCCACCGGCGCCGCGATCTGCGGCGGAAAGTCGAAATGGTCGTAATCGATGTCGCAGGCGACGCCGATCGGGCGTGTCGCCGATACGAGCTGGGTGCACATCCGCGCCAGATACGCGCCGAACTGAATCTCGCCGGCGGGATGCAGCATCTGGTTGTTGACGTCGATGAAGGCTTCGACGCGGCGCAAGGACTCGCTCAGCAGCGCGCGCGTCGCGCTGTCGTGCACCTGCCGCTTCTGCAGCAGCAGCAGGCCCGAGATGGTCTGCAGGTTGTTGCCGACGCGATGGCGCATCTCGCGCATCAACCAGTCGAGTTCCTGCGTGAGAGTCTGCTCGCGCTGCAGCAGCTCGGCCACCTGCGCCTTCTCTTCGGCGAGCTTGGTGGCGAGCGCGCGCGAGCGTTCCAGCGGCAGGATGATGGCGCCGGCGCCGAGCGCGAACAGCGGCAAGCTCAATTCGGTCGATGAATCGGGCGGCATCAGCAGAAAGAACGTTGCCATCAGCGACAGCAGCGTTGCGGTCAGTCCGGTGCGCCAGTCGCCCCACCAGGTCGCAATGGCGACGGCGGGAAAATAGAAGAGATAGCCGACACCATGGACCGACTCGTCGAAGGCGAGACGAAGCGCCGTCGCGGCGGCGACGGCGATGAATGCGAAGCACGCGGAGCCGATCGCGTCTCGCCCCATCATTCCCTCTTGGCCGTTTTGGCCGTCGATTGCATGCCGTCAGAGACGCCCGATGGCGCGCCCCAATTCCTCCTGCCGAAGCGGTTTGTACACGACCACCGCTCCGATACCCAACGCATCGATCCGTGCCGCCGTCTCGGGATCGGAGCGCGCCGTTACGAACAGGACCGGGATCGTGAACTCACGCCGGATCTCGGTCACCGCGGCGATGCCGTCCGGCACGCCCTGGCCCAGATCGACGTCGACGATGAGCAGGTCGGGGCGAAGGCGTCGCGCCGCTTCGACCCCGGCCCGCGCGCTGTGGGCGATGCCGACCGGCAGCAGGCCGGCCTCTTCGGCCATGGCCTCGATCGACAGGGCGACGAGCCCGTCATCTTCGATCAACAGGACGCGGCGGGCGAGGCTACCTTGATGTTCGCCTCGATCGCCTCGTGTGCCTGGTCCGCTTCCCGGAGGCCGTGCGCCAGCTCGGGGCATAAGGATCGCGACGCCGCTATGATTCATGGCGGCGGAACTTACTCATTCAGGGCGAATCCGCAAAGCCGAACCGCGCCCGCATAGCGGTTCGGCGCGAAATTCCGGGTCGACGCTGCCGATCAGGCGGCCTGGGTTCTTTCGGTCGCGGCCGACCCGCCGTTCGATGTCTTGCCGTTGCCGCCGGCGGTGCCGCTCGACGATTTCACTTCGATCTTGCGCGTGCGGCCATCGTCCTTGGTCGCCCGTTTCAGTTCGATGCGCAGCACGCCGTTCTCGAAGCTCGCTTCAACCTGCTCGGGCGACACTTCGACGGGCAGCTCGATGACGCGTGTGAACGTGCCGTAGCGGCGTTCGATCCGCTGCATGCTGCCTTCCTTGTCCTCGCGCTTCTCCTGCTTCTCGCCTTGGATGACCAGCACGTCGTCGCGCAGCCTGATGTCGACATCCTTGGCCTCGAGCCCGGGAAGTTCGGCGGTGACGACAACATTCTGGTCGGTGACTTCGACGTCGACACGCGGGACCAGCGCAGCGGCGCGCGGCAGCGGCAGGGCCCGTTCGAAATCGGCGACCAGCCGGTCGGCTTCACGCTGCAGGGCGCCGAGCGGCGTTTCGACGGCGCTGACGCGGCTGGGCAGGAAAACGGAACGCATCTTCTCCTCCTGGGTGACGGTTGGCTTCGCCGCCATGTTCCGCGTTCCGAGGCCGGCGCGCCTTGACGGGGGTCAAGCCGGCGCCGGGATCAGGCGAGGCAGGGGCCCCGATTTTTGCGAATCGGGGGCTTCGCCTAGGATCGCGCCCGATGACCGCCCTGACATCCGCCGAGATTTCCGCCTTTCGCCGCGACGGCGCGATCGTCCGAAAGCACCAGCTATTCTCCGCGCCCCGCATGGCCGCGCTCGAAGGGATCTTCGACGAGCATGTGGCCAAGCGCGGCGACCGTCGCCTCGACGAACTCGACGCGCCGCATTTCGAGGATGCGCGCCTGCTCGACTATCTGCTCGACGCTACGGTGCTCGACGTGGTCGAGCCGCTGATCGGTCCCGACGTCGGCGTTTGGGCGAGCGCCTTCGTCGGCAAAGAGCCGCTGACCGGCCGCGCCACGCCGTGGCACGAAGATTCGGCCTATTGGCAGGCCCATTTCGATGCGCATGACCGCATCGTCACGGTCTGGCTGGCGCTGGATCCTGCCACCCGCAGCAATGGCTGCATGCGCGTCATCCCGGGCACGCAGGCGAACGGATTTTCTGAATACCGACCCGCCGCGAACGAGCATCGCGTCTTTCCGATCGAGATCGCCGCGGTCGACGAGCAAGCGGCGGTCGATCTCGAAATGGCGCGCGGCGAATATTCACTGCACGACGCGCGCATCGTGCACGGCTCATGGCCCAACCCCAGTCCGGACCGACGCGCCGCGTATACGATGCGCTATTTCTCGACGGCGCTGAAAATCGCGCCGGCCACCAACGAGTCGCACCGCGTCTGGCTGGGACGCGGCCGCAACCTCGCCGGCAACCAGTACGAGAACGCCTGATTCAGTGCGTGAGGGTGGCGCGCACGAGTTCGTGTTCGGGCACGTTGGTGCGCAACGTACCGTCGGCGTAACGAAGATCGTACTTGAACTCCTGGTCGTAGCGGCCAGGCAGGCAGCGGCCGACAATTTCAGCTTCCCGGAACGCGTGCCGGACCTGTGACTTGAGCGCGAGCATGCGCATCTCCTGAATGACGGACGCCCAGCCGATCGTTGTGCCGGGCGCGTTGCCACCGAAGTAAGTGTGCAATCGGCGCGCTGCCATGCCCGGGCACACGCCGATTTCGCCGGCTTGGGTCGTGCCGCGCGCATGGATCGACCGGACCGGCTCGGGCTAAGCCGATGAATCCGAACAGCTCTGACCGTCGGGTGTCGCAGTCAGTTGCGCGGCAAGGCCAGCCTGTTCGCCTGTCCGGGACCGAACACGATCTCGATCTTCGCCGGCCGGAAATCCGAATCCCGGGCCTCGAAGATGTTGTCGACATAGGTCTGCGGATTGCGCGCGATGACCGGGAACAGCGTGCTCTGCACCTGCAATGCGATGCGGTGGCCGGGCAGGAAAGCGTGATCGTTGCCGGTGAAATGGAACTTCACTTCATAGACGCGCCCAGGCTGCATCTTTTTGGGCGCCGCGTTGCCTTCGAGATAGCGGCCCGGCTGCACGACATGGTCGAGCATCAGCTGGTAGCCCGCCATTTCCCAATGTTCGGGATCGGTCGGCGGATAGATGTCGATCAGCTTGACGATGAAATCGCCGTCGGTGCCCGTCGTGGTGACGTGCAAAGTCAGTTCGGCCTCACCGGTCAGCACGAATTGCTCCGTCAGCGGCGGGCTGGTGAAGAGCAGCGTGTCGGGACGGTTGGCCGCGAAACGCTGGTCCTGCGCTTCCCAGCTCGGCCAGCGCGACCGGTATGTCTTGTCGACCCCGCGCCCGCCATAGAACGGACCGAACGGACGCGACAGGTACGGAACCGGATTGGCCGGGTCCGACACGTAGGATGCACGGCACGGCTTGGTCGCCGGCGGCGCGTTGAGCGCGATCGTGCCGTCACAGCCGAGCGCCAGCGATTGCACGCCCTGCGTGGGCTTGGGTGGCCAGGCGTCATAACGCATCCATTGATTGACGCCGGTGCGGAACGACAGCGCACGCGGCAGATCCGGTGCCGGCTTGCCCAACAGGTAATGGGCCAGAAACGAGCGCTGAATCTCCTGCCGCCAATAGGCGCCGGTGTCGGCGCCGAAATCGAGCGGCGCGATGCCACGTTTATTTTCGGCATAGGCGCTGTTCCAGCTGCCGTGCGTCCATGGGCCGACCACCAGCGTGCCGTTCGATCCCAGTCCTTTGCTGATCTGTAGCGGGCCATAGAAATCTTCCGCGTCCCACCAGCCGGCGGTGCTCAGCACCGGCACGCGCACGTTGCGCAGTTCGCGCGTGAAGTTGCGGCCGCTCCAATAGCCGTCATGCGTCTGGTGCTGCATCATTTCGGACCAGAAGCGGCTGCGGCCGCCGATGATGCGCGTGTCGAAATTCTTGAGCGCGCCCTGTTTCAGATACCAGGCGTAGGAATCGGTTTCGTCGAAGGCGAACGGCTCCATCGTCTTCGACAGTTCCATCGCGCCGGTGTACTCGAAGCCGTAATTCAGGCGGAAGGCACCGTTGCGCCAGAAATCGTCACCGATCCAGGTGTCGATCGGCGAGGCTTGCGGCGACACGGCGGCGACGGCGGGATGCGCGTCGATGCCCGCCATCATCGACGTCCAGCCGCCATACGAAACGCCGGTGACGCCGACTTTGCCGTTGTTGTCGGGCACGTTCTTGACCAGCCAGTCGACCGTGTCCCAGGCGTCGGTGCTTTCGTCGGTCGCTTTCGGATCGGTGAGATGACGCAGCGGGCCCAGCATCTCGAACGAGCCTTCGGATTTGAAGCGCCCGCGAATGTCCTGGAACACGACGATGTAGCCGTCGTCGCGCAACGGCTGCAGCCCGGTGGTCAGTGTCGGCGTGCAGGGATAGGTGGCGCTGTCGATTCCATACGGCGTGCGATTCATCAGGATCGCGGTCGACCCGGTCTGGTCCTTGCGGCGATAGATTTCGGTGTGCAGCCGGACGCCATCCCGCATCGGGATCATCACGTCGGTTTTTTCATACGCGGCGCAGGTCGCTTCGATATCGCTCTTCAACTTATCTGCGGGCTCGACTGCATGCGCAGCGGCAGCAACGAGCAAGCCAGCCAGCATCGTCGAAATCAAAACCGTGCGCGTCATTCGTCTGCCTCCGAGTGTCGGCAGAAAACTAGCTGCTACGCGCCGCGCGACGTAGACGCAGTTTCATGCAGCAACGCAAAAGACGGTTTGTTGTCCCCGCGCCATCCGCGGGTCTCAATCAGGACTGTGGCGCGGGTGCGTTTCGGATCTGATCTGAGGGTTTGCACTCCGAAGCGCGAGGAGGATGCGGCAGAGGTGGCGTGTCTTCGGCAGGTCCGTCTCAAATTCGAGCTCGAAACCTATCCGGATCGCCGAGGCGGATTGCCTCCGTTCAGGCTGTCTTCTTAGCCGCGGGGGATCGCTTCGCCGGACTGTCCAGGAAGATCACCCTGTACCACATCTTGGTAATGATCTCGGTGATCGATGCCGCGCTGGAGGCGATCTTCTTCAAGTCCGGCGTGTTGCGGATGATCGACTGGTAGATGATCCCTTCCATCGCGGCGCCGAGTATATAGCAGAATTCCTTCGCTTCGCGCTTGTTGTGCCCGCCGGCTTTGTGGACGAATTCTTCGAGGTGCAGGTTCCATTCATGCGCGGTGGTCTGCCAGGCCTTGCTGATCTCAGGGAAGGAACCGTGCAGCTCGAACATGCAGGCGAGCAGGCCGCGATTCTGTACGAACTTTCTCACCGGGATCGAGACATAGTCGAACAGCCAGTCATACGCCGGCACGCTGCTATCGTAGGTCCTGGTCAGCGACTCCTGCAGGATGCTCTGGAACAGCTCCTCGCAGACGACGTGGGTGATGTCGTTGATGCTTGTGAAATAGCGGTAGAACAGGCCTTTGGCGACCCCGGCCTCGATCGTGATGTCCTCTACTCGAACGCTGCTGAACCCATGCAGGTTGATCAGGCGGACCGCAGCCTGCTTCAGACTCTCCCGCGTCGCGATCGCCTTGTTGCCCAGGCCGGACACAGGCTGCTGGCTTTCTTTCATGCGGTTCTTCTTGGCATCATCACTGCCTGCCTTGCCGATCTGGATATAGGCCCAGCATTGGATCCAGGCCAGCCTTCTCAACCATTCAAGCTGATCCGGTTGAGCACGGGTGAGCAGCCGACCAGTTCCTTCTTTCCGGGCGGCGCGTAGGCAGCGGCTTTGCTCGTCGATTTGCGATAAGCCACGGCGGATTGCGCCAGCAGCACTGCGCAGACGGTGCCGTCCAGCACCGGGACGCCGACCGCATCCTGTACGCGATCGTCGAGCGGCCCCATGCCGGCGCAGCCGAGGCAGATCACCTCGGCCCCGTCCTGCGCGATCGCAGCCTTGGCTTCAGCAACCATTTCAATGACGGCGCGATCGGGATCAGCTTCGATCTCGAGCACGGTCAGGCTGGTCGAGCGGATCGAGGCGCATCTGCTCTCGAGACCGATCTTGCGCGCCAGGTCCTCCATGATCGGCACGGCCCGCGGGATCACCGTCACGATTGAGAATTTGTGGCCCAGCAGGCACGCCATGTGCATCGACGCTTCGCCGATGCCGATCACCGGCTTGTTGGTGATCTCTCGGCACGCATCGACGGCGGGATCGCCGTAGCAGGCGATCACGAACGCGTCATACTCGGCTTCGAGTTGGGCCACCGTCTCGATCGTGGCGAGCCCGGCGATCTGTTCCTCGTAATGGCATTCGATCGAGCGCGGTCCGTACGCAGGCGACAGGGTGGTGAGCACCGTATCCGCCGCGGCGTATTTTTTCGCCACCGCATCGATGCTGGCGGTCATCTCGATGCTGGTGTTGGGATTGATGACGAGGATGCGCATCATGCGAGCGCCTCTTGTTGAGCCGGCCTGCGCAACAGCGCGAGCATGATGCACGTGCTGAGAAATATGCAGGCGGTGGTGAAGCCATAGATCGGCAGATAGCCGGTGCCGACCTTTAGGAAGCCCGCAACGGTCGGCCCGATCGCGCCGCCGAGGCCGATCGCACCCGGCACTAGCACGACGATACGGCCGCTGCGATCGAGCCGGCCGATCGCGGCGGTCGTGTAGCAGAACATCACGGTGAAGAAGAATTCCCAGATCCATCCGCCGATCGCATAGAAGAGCGACGAAGAGCTGAGTTGCAGGATAGCGACCGCGACCACGGTGCCGATGAAGCCCGCGACGAACGGCCAGCGGTCGCCCAGCCGTTTGGCGATGAGGATCGGCATCGCGGTGGCGATGCCGCCGACCACTTTGAGCACCGCGAGAATGGTGCCGATCTCTTCCGGAGCGATCGCAATCTCACGCCCGGCACGTTCGAGAAAGGCCCAGAGACCGGATTCGCCGGTGAAGAAGATCAGGAACGCGACGAGTGCCAGTTGCGCGGGACGCGAGATCGCCGCTTGGTGCGGGACGGTCCGGCGCTCGCCGGCATGCAGCGGTCCGGCCGGGACCATCAAAGTGAAGGCGATCTGCACTAGGAACAGCGCCGAGAGACCGAACACCAGGCCGGTATAGCCCCAGCGCGAGAGCAGAAAGATCGGGAACAGCCAAAGCACGACCGCGCTGATCAGCACGACCGCAAGCGTCATCGTGCCGAAATAGCGTTCCTGATTCGCGGTCTTGCCGAGAATCTCGAACGCGATGCAAGTCGGCAGCGACGCACCGAGCCCGAGAATGAACCAGCAAAGATCGAGCGCAGCGACGCCGGGCAGGTGAAGCGAGAGCTGCAGCCCGAGCACGGCCACGATCGTTCCTACGGTCGCGACGAAGCGCCAGTTCAGCCGGTGCACGATGAAGAAGGAGAGGGCGGTTCCCGCCACCCAGCCGATCAGCGTGCAACCGCCGAGCAGACCGATCTGCGCCGGCACGAGCTGGAACGCATCCGCCGCGGCGCCGAGAATCATCGGCATCACGTTGAACGGAATATTGGCAATGGCGGCAACGAGGCAGGCCGTTATGGCCGCGTTGGCGCCGAAATAGCGGCCACCTTGCGCGTAGGTCATGCATGTCTCCAAGTGGCGCGCGCGGCCACGGCATGCAGCAGCACGTTGGCCCCCGCGGCCACGTCGGCCGGATCGGCGCTTTCCGCTTCGTTATGGCTGATGCCGCCGGCGCACGGAATGAAGATCATGCCGGTCGGCACGATCTGCGCGAGGTTCATCGCGTCGTGTCCGGCGCCGCTCAGCATGCGGGAGCTCGGCAGGCCGAGAACGTTGGCGGCCTCCTGGATCAGCGTCTGGATCTGCGAATCGAAATGGACAGGCTGCTTCGCCATGTCGTCGACGATTGCGAGCGCCAGATTCGATTGTGCGGCGAGATCGGCGAGGCCGTGACGGATCGCGGTCTGGAGTCGGCCGAGCGTCTCGGCATCGGGATGCCGAAGGTCGATGGTGAAGCGAACCCGCCCCGGCACGGTGCTGCCCGAGTTGGGGCTGAGCTGCAGCATTCCGACCGTGATGCGGGCCTTGTCGTCGGTTGTGCGAGCGAGCTCGTTGAGAAACAGGATCATGCGCGCGGTGCCGGTCAGCGCGTCGCGGCGCAGATCCATCGGCAAGGTGCCGGCGTGCCCGTCCTCGCCCTCGACCGTGACGGTCATGAAGCGCAGACCCTGGATCTGCGTCACCACACCGATCGTGAGCGCCTTGGCCTCGAGGATCGGGCCTTGTTCGATATGCAGCTCGAAAAACGAATCCAGTTTGCGTGTACCGGGCACCTCGTTCCCGAGATAGCCGATGCGAACCAGGTCGTCGTGCACCAGCGTGCCGTCGATCGTTTTCACCGCGTGCACGAATTCAGGGGCGAGCGCGCCGATGAAAGTCGAAGAGCCGGAGAGGGGCGGCGTGAAGCGCGCCGCCTCCTCGTTGGTCCATACGATCACGTCGATCGGCGCGTCGGTCTGGACACCGCGATCGTTGAGCGTGCGGACGACTTCGAGGCCGGCCAGCACGCCATAGATACCGTCGAACTTGCCTCCATGCGGCTGGGTGTCGAGGTGGCTTCCGATCGCGACCGCCGGCGCGGTGCGATCCCGACCCGGTCGGCGCGCATAGATATTTCCGACCTGGTCGACCGCGATCTCGCAACCGGCTTCGCGACACCATTGCACGAAAAGGTCGCGGCCGGCGCCGTCCTCCGGACTCAGCGCCAGCCGACAGCAGCCGCCCGCGGGCAGTGCGCCAATCTCGGCCATGCGCATCAGGCTGTCCCACAGCCGCGCCTGGTTCACACGCATCGAGTTCGTCATGTCGGGCCTCGGCTCAGTCCCGCATCGCCAGCAGCAGCTTGCCCGATACGCTGCGGCCTTCGAGCTGGCGGTGCATCTCGGCGGCCTCAGGCAGCTTGTATCGTTTGACGATCGGCACGTTGAGGACGCCGCGGGCGATGGCTTCCAGCACCGTCACGTACCCGTTCCGCCAAACTGCCGAGGTCGCATCGATATGCTTCAGGTGGAACCGCGTGAAGGACAGCGACTTGGGCAAGATGCGTTCGCGGATATTGTTGAACGGCTGGCCTTCGGCCTCACCGATGCTGATGACGTGGCCGAGATTGCGCATCACGTCATAGGTCCGGTCCAGCGTGGTGGCGCCGAGCGAGTCGATGGCGACGTCGATGCCGCGTCCGCTGGTGAGCTGGCGCGCCACCTCGACGAAATCTTCGGTACGGCTGTTGACCACACGTTCAGCGCCGTAGCTGAGCGGCAGGGTTTCCTTGCCCGGCGTGCCAACCGTACCCATCACCCGCGCGCCTGCCATCACGGCCAGCTGGGTCACATAGGACCCGACACCGCCGCCGATCGCGTGGCACAGGACGGTGTCGCCTGCGCTCAGCCGATAGACGGTATGAAGCATGTGATACGCGGTCAGCGCCTGGATCGGGAACGCAGCCGCAACATCGAGCGGGATATTGTCAGGTAGCGGGATCAGGTCGTCGACATCGATCACCACGCGTTCGGCATAGCCGCCACCGCCGCCGATCGCGCAGACACGGTCACCGACTGCGAAGCCGGTCACCTGCGGGCCGACCGCCGAGATGACGCCGGACACTTCGAATCCGAGAATCAGCGGATAGCTCATCGGATGCGGATAGATGCCGGCGCGCACCTGCGTGTCGGCCCAATTGCACCCGCAATAGGCGACGTCGACGAGGACCTGACGTTCGCTCGGTTGCGGATCGGGCACGGTGCAGAGCTGAAGGACATCCGGCGAACCGGTTCGTTCGATCGTGATTGCGCGCATCGCTCCTCGCAACTGCTTCGGATCCGATCGAAATTCATCACGTAGTGGAGTTGACGTCAAGGTCACTTCCTGGGTAGGTAGCCGCACTGCCGGCGTCGCAAGGGCGTCTGGCGAACGCTGAAAGGGACGATCGTCGATCATGGTTGGCTCGGCTGCCCAACGCACCGCAGGTCCTCGCATCGACCCGGTTACGGCGAGCGTCATTCAAGGCGCGCTCGAGAATATCGCGGTCGAAATGGGCTTCAAGCTCATGCGGATGTCCTACTCGAGCATCATTCGAGAATCGGAAGATTTCGGCGCCGCGATCTGCGACTCGGTGGGCCGGCAACTCTGCGAATGCAGCAAGAGCACGCCGCTGCAGTCCGGTCCGATTCCCGGCTACGTCAAAGGCATCCAGAAGCTGTTCGAAGAGCGCGGCCATCGATTCGCGCCCGGCGACGTCATCATCCACAACGATCCGTATCGCGGCGCGTCGCACAGCCCCGATGTCGGATTCTGCATGCCGATCTTTGATGGCGAGACGCTGATCGGCTTCTCGATGACCACGGCGCACCATCTCGATCTCGGTTCGGCACAGCCGGGCAGCATGGGCCTGGTCGAATGCGTCGATCGCTATGCCGAGGGCGTCATTTTCCGCGCGCTCAAGATCGTCGATGCCGGCAAGCTGAACGACGTTGCGTGGCAGATGATCACCGACAACGTGCGCATGTCAGACCTCGTTCTCGGCGACATGGAAGCCCAGATCGCCGCCTGCCGGGTTGGCGCCAACCGCTTCCTCGAACTCTACCGCAGCTATGGCGCCGAAACGTTGTGGGGCGCCGTCGAAGATCTGCTCGATTATTCCGAGCGTCTGATGCGCAGCCAGATCGCCAAAGTGCCGGACGGGGTGTATCGCGCCACCGGGCACATCGACGGCTTCCTCGACAGCGCCGATCCGGCGCTCAGCATGCTGCCGATCGAGGTGGCGGTGACGGTACGCGGCGATGATATCGCCGTCGACTTCACCGGAACCGCGCCGCAGCTGGAGCATCACGCGATCAACATGCCGTTCGTCGGCACGGTCGATGTCGCGGTGCGGTTGATGCTGCGCACCATCCTGCTGGACTCGGCGGAATTCCTCAACGTGCCGCAGAATGACGGCCTTTTCCGTCCGATCACCATCACCGCGCCGCGCGGTACGCTCGTCAATCCGATCGAGCCCGCGCCGACCATCGCGCGGGCCACCGGCGGCAACCGCGTCGCCGATACGGTGATGCGTGCGCTCGCTCCGGCGGTGCCGCAGTCCGTCTCGGCCGGGACCGGAAGTCTCCGCGGCGTTGCCTTTTCGGGGTTTCTGGAGGGGCAGCAATGGGTGCACCTCGAAATCTTCGAGGGCGCATATGGCGGCCGCTACGGCAAGGACGGCATGGACAGCGTCGATACGCTCTATGCCAACACGCGCAACAACCCGATCGAGGACATCGAGAGCCACGTTCCGCTGCGCGTCGTGCGTTACGAGTTTCGCGACCATGCGGTCGCGGCGGGCAGGTGGCGCGGCGGCGTCAACTCGGTCAAGGAAATCGAGTTTCTCTGCGACGGAAGCGTCAGCGCCGAGAGCGACAACCACAAGGTTGCGGCCTGGGGCTTCGACGGCGGTGCGGAAGGCTACAATTCCGAGCTGATCCTCGCCACGGCGGACGGCCAGCGCATCCAGCTGCCATCCATGCTGCCGACCATCCAGGTGAGTCGCGGCGACCGGTTGGTATGCATCGGCGGCACCGGCGGCGGCTACGGCTCGCCCAAATCGCGCGATCCGCAGCAGGTCTACCAGGATGTTTGCGACGACCTCATCACCGTCGAACAGGCCGCGCAGGACTATGCGGTGGTGATCGGCGACCAGGGCGTGGACCTCGAACGAACCAGGCTTTTCCGCAACGCGCCCCCAGCGCGCGGCGAGTGACAGCGACATCGGACCAGACGGCAAGCATATGAAACTTATCGGCGTAGATGTCGGTGGAACCTTCACCGACGTGGTGCTCACGAACACCGCCGACGACAGCGTGCGCATTCACAAAGTGCCGAGCACGCCGCACGACCCGTCGATCGCAGTCATGCGCGGCGTGCTCGAGATCTGCCAGCGCGAGGCGGTTCCGCCACACGAGATCGAAATCGTGTTCCACGGCACCACCGTGGCGACTAATGCGGTCATCGAGAACAAGGGCTGCCGCACCGGGCTGATCACGACCGAGGGTTTTCGCGACGTCGTCTATATCGGGCGGCACCAGCGCCCTCATCATTATTCCATCAAGCAGGATATTCCATGGCAGGCGCGGCCGCTGGTGAAGCGTCGCCATATCAAGACGGTCCCGGAACGGCTCGTGCCGCCGCGTGGCGAGGTGCTGAAGCCGCTCGACGAAGCCGCGGTGCGCGCCGCCGCTGCCGAACTGAAAGCCGAAGGCGTGCAGGCGGTGGCGATCTGCTTTCTGTTTTCGTATCTCAACCCTGAACACGAGCGCCGCGCCAAAGCGATCGTCCAGGAAGTCTGCCCCGATATCTTCGTCACCACGTCGAGCGAGACCGCGCCGGTGTTCCGCGAGTTCGAGCGGTTCACCACGACCCTGATGAACGCCTATATCGGCCCGCTCGTGCGCGACTATGTGGCCAGTCTCGACACGGCCCTGAAGCAAGCCGGTATGCGCGCCGAGCTCAGGATCATGAGCTCGAACGGCGGCATGGCGACCGCTTCCATGATTGCGACCTTGCCGGCCTCGACGCTGATGTCGGGCCTCGCTGCCGGCATTCTCGGCGGCGCATGGGTCGGGGCGTTGACCGGGCGGCGCAACGTGATCTGCCTCGATATCGGTGGGACCAGTGCAGATATCGGCGTCGTCCGCGACGGTCAGCTTGCCGAAGCAAGCGCGCGTGACACGATGGTGTCGGGCTACCCCGTCGTGATCCCGATGATCGACCTGCACACGATCGGGGCGGGCGGTGGCTCGATCGCGCATGTCGATCTGGGCAGTTTCCGCGTCGGACCGATGAGCGCGGGCGCCGTGCCGGGACCGGCCGCCTATGCGCGTGGCGGCACGCTTCCCACCGTGACTGACGCCAACGTGGTGCTGGGCCGGCTCGACAAGGACAATTTCCTCGGTGCCGCCATGCAACTCGACGAGGTGGCGGCCGACAGCACCATTCAAAAGCTCGCCGATGAGCTCGGCATCGCCAAGCTCGACGCCGCAGAAGGCGTGATCAACATCTTGAACGCCAATATGGCGAATGCCATCCGCACCATGACGGTGCAGAAGGGCATCGATCCGCGCCAGTTCGCGCTGGTCGCCTCCGGCGGGGGAGGGCCGCTGCACGGCGTCGAGGTCGCGCGCTCCCTCGGCATGACGGAAGTGATCGTGCCGCCTTTCCCCGGCATCAATTCTGCTATCGGGTTGCTCACCACCGACATCAAGTATGACGTGGTGCGGACGCAGTTCCAGACCGTCGCTGCACTGGATTACATCCGGCTAAACGCGGACCTGACGGACATGGAGACAGTGCTTCGCCGCCAATTCGAGCGCGACGGCGTGGCTGCGTCGGGAGTCCGCTACGAGCGCTTTGCCGACGCGCGCTATGTGGGGCAAGGCTACGAGCTGCGCATCGCACTGGCTTCCGGCGAGATCGATGAAGTCGCGATCGCCGCTGCGGCGGCGCGGTTCCACGACGCCCATCGCCAGGAATACGGCCATGCTTTCACCGATAGCCCGATCGAGCTGGTGAATGTGCGCGTGCGCGGCATCGGTCCATTGGCGCAGATCAAGCAAACCGCCGCACACACGGACGGCAGCATCGACGCAGCGCTCGTGCGGATGAGCGCGACGACGTTCCGGATCGATGGTCGTCTTGAAGAGCGTCAGACCGCATTCTACCGCAAGGACAAGCTGCCGGTGGGGCAACAGATTTCAGGCCCCGCGGTGATTGTCCAAACCGACACCACGACGCTCATCCCGCCCGACTGCACGTTCGTCGTGCAGCAGAGCGGCGCGATCATCATTCGGATCAACGACGCGAATACAAGCGTCTGAAAACGGGGCTGGAACGTCCAAGAGCACCCGTTCATCGAAACGATCACTCGACCACAAAAAGAAGGGAATTCGGAATGGGGAGTTCACCGAACTCAGATCTGGGATGTCGCCTGAACCTGCTCGCATCCGCTTCGGCGGGGCTGCTCGGCACGGCGGTTCTGTTGGCGGGTGCGCCGGCTTGCGCGCAGTCCACGCTGATGGAGGAGGTCATCGTCACCGCGCAGAAACGCGAGGAAAAGCTCAGAGACGTGCCGATCGCCATCGCGGCGGTCACCGGCGACGCAATGCAAAGCCTGGGCTATCTCCGGCCGCAGGACGTCTTCCAGCAGATACCGAACGTCGCGTTCAGCGAGAATGGCGGCGTTCCGCAGCTCAACATCCGCGGCGTGCAGCTCTATGATTTCGGCGGCGGCAACGAACCACCGGTCGGATATTACGTCGACGAGGTCTATCTCGGCACGATGGCCGCCCATATCGGCGACATTTTCGACGTCGAGCGGGTCGAGGTGCTGAAAGGGCCGCAGGGCACGTTGTTCGGCCGCAACACCACCGGCGGCCTTGCACACTGGATCACCAAAAAGCCGACCGGCGACTTCGAAGGCTACGGCGCGCTGCAGTACGGCTCCTACAACCAGGTCTCGGGCGAGGGCGCGGTCAGCGGGCCGCTGTCGAACAAAGTGCGGGCGCGCGCGGCGTTCAAATATATCCGGGACGACGGCTGGCAGAAGAACAACGCGCTGCGGGACTCGCGCTTCTCTGCCGACGACAACCTGTCCGGCCGCCTGCATGTCGATATCGATCTCAGTGACGACGTAGAGCTGCTCCTGAACGTCCACGGGTCGCGAGTCCGCGGACAATCGAACGCGGTGGTGCTCGAAGGACTGCTCGATCCGGTGACTGGAAAATTGTGCTCGGACGCGCGCGCGAGGTCGGGGGCCTGTACCACCGCACTCCGTACGCCGACGACGGTGTCCGACCCCAAGCACGTCTATAGCGACATCGCCAGGCTGGCGCAGAATGTCGACGCGGTCGGCGGTTTTGCACGCGTCAAGGCCAGGCTGGGCGAGGAGCTCGACCTGGTTTCGATCTCGGCTTTCGAATATGTGAAACGCCTGTACGAGCAGGATGCGGACGGCTCGGTCGCGCCGCTCTTCTATAACTACCAAGGCGTGAAGGCGAAGCAGTTCTCGCAGGAAGTTCGCGTCTCGGGAACGATGACGGGCTTCAAGTGGATCGCAGGCGCCTTCTACTTCCACGACGACAAGGACGACATCAACTTTGCTGTTCCGCAGCTGATCGCGGCGACCGGCAATGGACTGGGACTGCAGAACAACGCCTCGGTTCAGACGCGGTCCTGGGCGCTATATGGGCAAGGCGAAATCGACCTGGCCGACAAGCTGTCGGTCACGCTCGGCGGCCGCTATACCGATGAGCAGAAAAGCCTTCTGCTGGCCGACAATTTTGCCAAGCCGACCTTTCTCGATCACGAGCAACTGTCCGACGGTGTCTTCACCTATCGCGGCAGCCTCAATTACAAGCCGGTCGATGGCACGCTGATTTTCGCGAGCGCGTCCAAAGGGTTTAAGAGCGGCGCGTTCAAAACCACCTTCGCGCTGCCCGGCGAAGGCAAGGGTGCGGGCAAGGAGACGCTGTATAGCTACGAGCTCGGGCTGAAGACCGAGCTGATCCCGCGACGCCTGGCCTTCAATGCGAGCGTCTTTTACAATGACTACAAGCAGCTGCAGATCCTGAGCGTCGGCACGCGCAACGGCGCGCCGGGCTCGTTCCTGCTCAATATCGGTAACGCTGAAATCTATGGTTTGGACGCAGACGCGACCTTCGTGTTGACTCCGGGTTTGGAAGGCAGCCTCGGCGTCGGCGTGCTGCACAGCAAGCTGATCTCCGCCAATCCGATCTATAACGGCAACCACCAGGCGATGTCGCCGAACTTCCGGGCCAACGGTGTGCTTCGGTACACGCCTGACCTCGAGCTGTTCAACGGCAACGTGACGCTGCAGGTCAGCGGCACCTACATGGACAGCCATTACCTGACGCCGGAGAACGAAGAGTCGCTCAAGCAGAAGAACTACGTTCTGCTCGGGAGCAACATTTCGTGGAATGCGCTCCACCGCAATGTCAGCTTGAGCTTCTTCGCCAGCAATCTGTTGGACGTGGCGTACCGGACCGGCGGATTCACGCAGCCGCAACTCGGGTTCGATGGTTTGTTCTTCGGCCGGCCGCGCACGCTGGGCGCGCGTCTGAGCTACAACTGGTAACCAGGTCCGACGTCGAGCAAGGAACCGCAAATGCCGCGTTCCTTGCTCGATGCGGCCGGCTTCGACGTGTCGACGCAAAGCTGGCGAGCTTGCCGGCGCGAATTCAATCAGCTTACGGAGCCTACGATGGAGGACATGACTCGCTCGCCCCTTAGAGCGGCTGTGTCGCCTTCGACTGAACGCCACTACGCCGCTGACTTCTGCAGGTTCACCGCTTGGTGTGAAAGTCGCGGGCGCCCGAGTCTTCCGGCGTCCATCGATACGGTCGTCGCTTTTGTGGAAGACGAGCTGAGTCACGGCTTCGCGCCGCCGACGCTTACCCGGCGCCTGGCCGCGATCGCCAGGGCGCACACAAAGGTGGGCGCGGTATCAGCGACGCGGGACGTTCGTGTCCGGCGATTGTTACGAGAGAAAGATGATGCAGACGTGTCGCGCAGGACGGCTGTCGTGCTGCCGCGGTGATGAGACCGGCTGCTTTGCGCGTGTTCGAAACAGCTCAGCCAAAGCTTGATG
>JAQGIE010000082.1 GCA_028291365.1 Rhodospirillales bacterium | reverse complement strand
AGGCGCAAGCCGCTGCCCAACCCGCGGCCGCGCAACCCACCGAATTCTTCCGCTCGCTGCAGCGTGCCAATTTCAGTCATCACGCGGCGCGTCCGCTCTCGGCCCTGTCGCAGATCGAGACCACCGCCCCGCGCAAGACCAAGACGCTTGCTGCGGGCGACGCAGCTCCGGTCACCGCTTCGGTCGCCGCTTCGGTCGCCGAACCCGTCACGATCGCGCCGGACAAGGTCGGCGCACCGATCTCGATCCTGCCGCAGGCGCAAGCCGGATCAGCACAACCGCCCGCCGCTGCCGAAGCCGCCGCCGCTGCGGCGGCGAATCCGGAAGCCTTCCCCGCGGCGATGATGGCGGCGCTCGACAAATATCAGGCGCTGCGCCGCGCCGACACGGCGCAACAGCTGAGCGTCACGCACTAGCGTCGTCTTTTCGTTTTCCGTGCATCGCCACACGCTGGAACGGACGCACACGCGGCCAAATACAGCTTTCGTCTGAAACAGCGGCGCATCAGGATCGCCGCCCAGATGTTTGTGATTCCCACGATCGAAGTGCGTTCCGACGAGCGCGACCGCGCGCGCGGCGTCGTGCGTTGGGGCGACAAGCACGCCGTGTGCGCGCTGGGGCCCGGGGGCATCCAACGCGACAAGCGCGAAGGCGACGGCGTCACGCCGGCCGGTCTGTTTCCGCTGCGCCGCGTTCTATATCGCGCCGACCGGATCGAGCGTCCCAAGACGACGCTGCCGGCCGAAGCGATCGAACAGGATGACGGCTGGTGCGACGCGCCGCGTGACCTCGCCTACAACACGCTCGTCAAGCTGCCCTTCGACGCCAGCCACGAAGTGCTGTGGCGCGATGATCATCTCTACGATCTGTTGGTCGTGATCGGGCACAATGACGATCCGGTGCTGGCCTATGGCGGCAGCGCCATCTTCCTGCATCTTGCGCGCGACGATTTCTCGCCCACTCACGGCTGCGTCGCGATGCGGCGCGAGGATCTCGAAGCGCTGGTCGAAGCATGCGGCCGCGCGACCTTGCTGAAGATCGGAGCGTAAGCGCCGCTTACGCTCCGTCATGCCGCGGCCTCGTGCCGAGCATCGACGCTACTTGTGACTCACCAATCGCGTGGGAGACGACGCTCATTTCTTCGGTGGCGTTGCCGGTGTCGCGGGCGCTTGCGGCAGCACGGTCCGGCAGGCTTGCGACAGCTCGGAATTCCGCGCGCGCAGACACGTGATGATGCGGCCTTCGCCGGGCTCGGTGGCCTGACACAGTTTCTGCGCGTCGGCGCGACACGCGTCGGCGATGGCGCGGAGTTGCGCCTGACGCGCTTCCGGGATTTGCGGCTCCGCCGCACTGGCGACGCTGGTGATGAGCAGCAGCGCAGCGACGAGACGAAGAGTCATGGGGAGGTCCTTTCAGCCGGGTCGTGCCTTGCACGGGTGAACGCCGAAAGTCCGGCACAATCCTGCCTGGTCGCGCGTCGCTATGCGCGACTGCCGAAAATCGCGCTGCCGACGCGCACATGGGTCGCGCCGTGCGCGATGGCGATCTCGTAATCGTGGCTCATCCCCATCGACAGGCAGGGCAGCGCGTTGCGCCTGGCGAGCTTGCACAGGAGCTCGAAATGCGGTGCCGGGTCGGCGCCGACCGGCGGGATGCACATCAGGCCGACGATCGGGAGTTTGAACTCTTCTTTCGCCCGCGCCAGCGCGCTGTCGAGATCTTCGGGCGCGAGGCCGGCCTTTTGCGGCTCGCGGCCGGTGTTGATCTGGATGAAGCAGCCGGGCCGCTTGCCCGTCTTGCCCATCGCGTCGGCCAGCGACTGCATCAGCTTGGGCCGGTCGAGCGAGTGGATCGCGTCGAAGGTCGAGACCGCGTCGACCGCCTTGTTGGTCTGGAGCGGGCCGATCAGATGCAGCTTCAGATTCGGGTGCGCCGCGCGCAGCGCCGGGAATTTCTTTTGCGCCTCTTGCACCCGGTTCTCGCCGAACAGCGCCTGGCCGGCGGCGAAGGCGGTCGAGACGTCGGCCGCCGGATAGGTTTTCGACACCGCCATCAGCGCCACCGACCGCGGGTCGCGCCCCGCCTTGATCGCGGCACGCTCGATAGCGGCGCGCACGCGCTCTAGATTGCCGGCAATGTCGGTCATGGCGCGCACCTTACTCGGGGTCCTCTTGCTGTCCACGGCAGCCGATGTCGCGCATGCCGAGATCCGCACCGAGTTTTCCGGCTGGGTGCTGGGCGAGGGCGCGCCCATCAAGGGTGGTGGCGGCCGCGCGCCGCCCGACGGGCGGATCGACGGCAGCCTGCAGCTCAAAGCCTTCGACGTGTCGGGCACCGGCATCGAATACGGCACCTACCTGGCCCAAGGCTCGGCGCGGCCGCGTGAGACCGCCGCCTATGGCTACGCGCAGGCGGGCTGGGGCCGTGTGCAGCTGGGTGATGCGCCGGGCGCGATGGCGCAGTTGCTGCCGCGCGCGGCGCGGGTCGGGCTGGGCCAGGTCGATGGCGACCAGGTCTTTTACGGCTATTCGCCGGCGCGGCTGGCGCCGCTGCGGCTCGACGACGATGCCTCGACGCGGATTTCCTATGTCAGCCCGGCCTTTGTCGGCGTGCAGATCGCGGCGAGCTTCGCACCGCGGCTTGGCACCTACCTGATCACGCCGCGCGGCGGACGGCTTTCGCGCCCGACCGGACTGCGCGATCTCGGCGAAATCGCGCTCAACGGCACGCGCAGCATCGGGTCGGTCGAGCTCAAGCTCGGGGCTGGCTACGCCCATGCCGCCGAGCGCGACGGGTGGGGCCTCGGGGCGGAAGCGACCTGGGGGAGCTGGACCTTGGCCGGCGGATTCACCGCTGACGGGCGAGATACGCCCAATTTGGGCCTCACCTGGACCAGCGGCGCCGTCCGGATCGGCACCAGCTGGGCGCGCGACCAGAATGGACGCGCCATCGTGGCGGTCGGGACCGAGTGGACGGTGCGGCCCTGGCTGAGCCTGTTGGCCGATGCGGTAGATCAGCGCGAGAGGTCGCTGCTGTTGCTGGCGGCGCGCGGCTCGTTCTAAGACCGGCCGGTCATGGCCCGTTATAATTTCCGCGAAGCCGAAACGACCTGGCAGGCCCGTTGGGAGGAAGCGCAATGCTTCATCGCCCGCGAAGAGCCAGGCCGCCCCAAGAGCTACGTGCTGGAGATGTTCCCGTATCCGTCGGGACGCATCCACATGGGCCACGTCAAGAATTACACGATCGGCGACCTGTTCGCGCGCTGGCGCCGCGCGCAGGGCAAGAACGTGCTGCATCCGATGGGCTGGGACGCGTTCGGCCTGCCGGCCGAAAACGCGGCGCACGAGAACAACGTGCATCCCGCGATCTGGACGCGCCAGAACATCGCCTCGATGCGCGAGCAGCTGAAATCGATCGGCCTGTCGATCGACTGGAGCCGCGAAATCGCGACCTGCGAGCCGGCCTATTACCGGCACGAGCAGTGGATGTTCCTGAAGTTCCTCGAAGCGGGCCTGGCGTACCGCAAAGAGAGCTGGGTCAATTGGGATCCGGTCGAGAACACCGTGCTCGCCAACGAGCAGGTGGTCGACGGCATGGGCTGGCGTTCGGGCGCGCCGGTCGAGCGCCGCCGCCTGTCGCAATGGTTCCTGAAGATCACCGAGTTCGCCGACGATCTGCTGCACGGCCTGACGACGCTCGATCGCTGGCCGGAAAAAGTCCGCATCA
>JAQGIE010000039.1 GCA_028291365.1 Rhodospirillales bacterium | reverse complement strand
GCCCGCTTCTTGCACGGGATGACCTGTTCGCACAGGGCCGGAGCGCGTCTTTGCTCAGCCATCCAGCGTAGCCTGGTCGGAAACTACGGAAGAGGTTGCAGGTTGGGCTGGCTGGGCCGGGAGGATTCGAACCTCCGAATGGCGGAATCAAAATCCGCTGCCTTACCACTTGGCGACGGCCCAACACGGCGCCCCGGCTGAATCATGGCGGGGCGGGCCGGGACCTTACTCGGACCGCACGGGCGGGGGCAACCGCGTCGCGAGGCGGCTCGGCAGGCTCCACCAAGCGGGGTTTTTCGCCCGCAGCGAATCGGCGGCGCGCGCCGCACCGGCGCGGTCGTCATAGAGCGCGAAGCAGGTGGCGCCGCTGCCCGACATGCGCGCCAGCCGCACGCCGTCCGTGCCGCCGAGCGCGGTCAAAATGTCGCTGATTGCCGGCACGATCGAAATCGCCGCCTGGGCGAGGTCGTTGCCGCGCGCCGCCAGCATGACGCCCAGCTCGCTCGCATCGCGCGGCCCGCGCGCCAGTCGCGCCGCTTCGGAAAAGGGGCCGGTGCGCGCGCGGAAGACCGGCGGCGTCGGCAGCGGAATGCGTGGATTGACCAGCAGCAATCCCGCCTCGGGCAGGGCCGGGGCAGGCTCGGTTTCATGCCCGATCCCGACCAGATAGGCGGCCTCGCCGCGCAGGCAGACGGGCACGTCGGCGCCGAGGCTGGCGGCGACACGCTCGACGCGTTCGTCGTCGGGCCGGATCGACCAGAGTTCGCACAGCGCGCGCAGCGCCGCCGCAGCGTCGGCCGAGCCGCCGCCGATGCCCGATGCGACCGGAAGATTCTTGGTCAAGGTGAGGGCGAGGTCGGGCTTTTTGCCGAGCACGCCGGCAAGTTCGCTCGCGGCGCGATGAACGAGATTGTCGGCGCCGTTCGACAAGCCTTCGGCGAACGGACCGTCGATCGTCAGGCGCAGCGTCGGCGCGGGCGAGGCGGTGACGACATCGCCATCGGCCGCGAACGCGACCAGGCTGTCGAGCAGGTGATAGCCGTCGTCGCGCCGACCGACGACATGCAGATAGAGATTGAGTTTGGCCGGAGCGGCGACGCGGATTTGCACGAGGCTGGATAGAATGAATTCCGCCGCGCGGAAACCATTCTGTTGAAGGGCCGCAGCGACGCTAGCGGCGACCCAGATCGACCGCCGCCAGCCCTTGCTGCAGCTTGGTTTCGATGCTGTGCGCCGTCACCGGATCGGTGGCGAGGCGGGCCGCGCGCTCCCACTGGAATTCCGCTTCACGCGTGCGCCCGACGCGCCAATACGCGTCGCCGAGATGGTCATTGATGGCGCCGTCGCCGGGTTCAAGCGACACGGCGCGTTCGATCTGGGCGACCGCCAGCGTGAATTCGCCCTGACGGTACAAGGCCCAGCCCAGACTGTCGGCGATGGCCCCGTCTTCGGGCGCCAGCTCGACCGCACGTTCGAGCAGCTCGCGCGCGCGCACCAGATTCATGCCGCGTTCGGCCCAGGCGTAGCCGATGAAGTTGAGCAGGGTCGGCGTCTCGGGCTTGAGCGCCAGCGCCTGCAGCAGATCGGCTTCGGCTGCATCCCAATCACCGATGCGTTCGCGCGACGCGCCGCGCGCATAGAGCACGATCCAGCGGCGCGGTGAATCCGGCGGCAACATGCCGAGCGCCGTATCGTACGCTGCAGCGGCTTCGGCGTACGCACGCTGCTTGCGCAGCAGATCGCCCAGCTTCAGTCGCGTGTCGATGTCGTTGGGATTGGTTTCGACCGCGTTCTCGGCCCGGGCCCGTGCCTCGCCGTCGCGCTTCAGCGCTTGCAGGCAATCGATCGCGCCCCGCGCCGCGGCCAACGACCAGGCATTCTTGGCCGGCACCTTGTCGAACAACGCGAGCGCTTCGGCCGGACGGCCCTGACGCGCCAGCGCCTCGGCCGCGCGAGTCAACGCGCTGCTGTCGTCAGGCACCAGTCGCAGGGCCAGGCGCGACAAGAGCAACGCCGGGTCGAGCTGGGCCTGGCTCGCGAGAAAGCCGGCATATTCGCTGAGGCCGCGGGCCGCGGCACGCACCGGCGGCAGCCCGTCGCCGAGACGCGACGCTTCGAGTTCGCCGAGATCGCGCGTGGCTTCGATCTCGAACATCGGATCGAGCGCGGCGCGCGCCGCTTTCAGGTCGCCGCGCCCGGCGGCGAAGCGGGCCAGCAGCAGCGGCCGGGCGAGATGGGTGATGCCGGCGCTGGGCATCGCCTCGGCGGATTTGGCGGCGCCGGCAACATCGCCTTTGGCGAGCCGGTCGACCGCCAGGGTCAGCGCCGCGATCGGGGCGTCGTTGGAGTCGGGCGGCGCGGTCGCGGCGATGCGCGCAGCGGTCGTGATGTCGCCGGCCGCGATCGCGAGCAGCAGCGCATTATGGCGGAGTTCGGCATCGGGCGGCGCGACTTCGAGCGCGCGCGCCATGGCAGCGCTGGCGACCGCCCAATCATTCTGGCGCTGAGCGGCGCGGCCGGCCAGGTAATCGCCCAGTTTCTGCTCACCGGCTGACGCCGTTTGCAGCAGGGCGACCGACGCCAGCAGCGCCACCACAACCGCTTTTGATCCCATGCGCGACATCCCCTTTTGGCGAAGCGTCAGGGCATCAAACTTTCCGAGCGGTTAAAGGAACACGCCTGGACTGCAAAACCTACATGTTGGGATAATTCGGGCCGCCGCCGCCCTCGGGCGGAACCCAGACGATGTTCTGGCGCGGATCCTTGATGTCGCAGGTTTTGCAGTGGACGCAATTCTGGGCGTTGATCTGGAAGCGCGGATTGTTGCCGGCATCGTCGCGCACGACTTCGTAGACGCCGGCGGGACAGTAACGCTGCGCCGGCTCGTCATAGACCGGCAAATTGTAGCCGATCGGGATCGACGGATCCTTCAGCTTCAGATGCACCGGCTGGTCTTCTTCGTGGTTGGTGTTCGACACGAACACGCTCGACAGTTTGTCGAAGCTGAACACGCCGTCAGGTTTCGGATAGGCGATCTTCGGCATTTCGGCTGCCGGCTTCAGCGTCTCGTGATCGGCTTTGCCGTGACGCATCGTCCAGGGCAGGCGGATGCCGAGGCTTTCGAGCCACATATGGAAACCGCCATGCAGCGTGCCCAGCCACAGGCCCCATTTGAGCCCGGGCTTCACGTTGCGCACCTTGCGCAGGTCTTCGTGACTCCAGCTCGCTTCCCAGGCTTGCGGATAGGCGGCGAGCTCGTCGCCCGCGCGTCCGTTCTTCAGCGCCTCGAACGCTGCTTCCGCCGCCAGCATGCCGGTCTTCATCGCATTATGGCTGCCCTTGATGCGCGGCACGTTGACGAAGCCCGCGGCACAGCCGATCAGCGCGCCGCCGGGGAACACCAATCGTGGGACCGACTGCAGGCCGCCTTCATTGATGGCGCGCGCGCCGTACGAGAGGCGTTTGCCGCCTTCGAGATACGGCTTGATCAGCGGATGGTGCTTGAAACGCTGGAACTCGTCGAACGGCGAGAGGTGCGGGTTTTCGTAATTCAGATGCACCACGAAGCCGATCGAAACCAGACCGTCTTCGAGATGGTACATCCACGAACCGCCGCCGGTCTTGTTGTCGAGCGGCCAGCCCTGCGTGTGCATCACCAGCCCTTGGCGATGCTTGGCCGAATCGATCTGCCAGAGCTCCTTGATGCCGATGCCGTATTTCTGCGGATCGACGCCGTCGCGCAGGTTGAATTTCTGCATCAGAGTCTTCGACAGCGAGCCGCGCGCGCCTTCGCCGAACAGCACGTATTTGCCGTGCAGCTCCATGCCGGGCTGGAAGCTCGGCTTGTGTTCGCCGTTGCGCGCCACGCCCATGTCGCCGGTCGCCACGCCTTTGACGCGGCCGCTTTCGTCGTAAAGCACTTCGGTCGCGGCGAAGCCCGGAAAGATCTCGACGCCCAGCGCTTCGGCCTGGACGCCAAGCCAGCGGCACAGATTTCCGAGGCTGATCGCGTAATTCCCCTTGTTGCTCATCAAGGGCGGCATCAGCGCGTGCGGAATTTCGTAGCTCGATTTTTCGGTCAGGACGAAGAACTTGTCGTCGGTGACTTGCGCCGTCAGCGGCGCGCCCTTCGACTTCCAGTCGGGGATCAGCTCGTTGAGCGCGATCGGATCGATCACTGCGCCCGACAGAATATGCGCACCGACTTCCGAGCCCTTCTCGAGAATGACGACGCTGAGTTCGCTGCCGTTCGACGCGGCGAGCTGTTTCAACCGGATCGCAGCGCTCAAGCCCGCCGGGCCAGCGCCGACGATCACGACGTCGTACTCCATGCTCTCGCGTTCCATCGGCGTCCCTCGAGTTCGTGCCTGCAGGGCTGGTAGCGCGTCCGGCGACATCGCGAAAGATGCAGTCCTTCACTGCAATGTGGCAGGATCGTCCAAGTGCACACTGAACTCGATCCACTGACCGCGTTGACCTGGCTCGTCGAAGCCGGCGCCGACGAAGCCATCGCCGACGCGCCGGTCGACCGCTTTGTTGCGCGCAGCAAGCTGCAGCCGGCCGCTGCAGAGCGCAGCCCGGCCCGGGCCGCGGCCGTTCCGGTCGCGCCACCGCCGGCGCCGACGATTCTGCGCCC
>JAQGIE010000013.1 GCA_028291365.1 Rhodospirillales bacterium | reverse complement strand
CACCGCGACCCGCGGTGGTCGCCGACGTCACCGATCCGGATTCGCTGACCGAGGCAATGCGCGGCACCGACGGCGTCTTCGTCATGGTGCCGCCCAATTTTGATCCGCCGCCGGGTTATCCGCACATCCACGCCGCCCTGGCCTCGGTGCACGGCGCGATCGTGGCGGCGCGGCCCGGCAAGGTCGTTCTGCTGTCGACCATCGGCGCGCAGGTCGAAGAACCGACTCTGCTGCACAGTTCGAAACTGATGGAAGCGGGCTTGCGCGATCTGGCGACGCCGGTCGCCTTTCTGCGTGCCGGCTGGTTCATGGAAAACGCGCAATGGGACGTCGCCGCAGCGCGCGCCGGCGCGATGCCCAGTTTCATACAACGGGCCGATCAGCTGATCCCGATGGTCGCGACCGCCGATATCGGGCGCACCGCCGCCGAGCTGCTGCAGGAATCCTGGAACGGTTTGCGCATCGTCGAGCTGGAAGGGCCACGACGGTTTTCCTTCAACGACGTCGCGTCCGGCTTTGCCAGGGCGCTGGGCCATGCGGTGCGCCTGGACGTGGTGCCGCGCGAGGATTGGGAAACGCTGTTCCGCGCGCAGGGTTCGACCAACCCCGGCCCCCGCATGCGGATGCTCGACGGGTTCAATGAAGGCTGGATCGACTTTGAAGGCGGCGCGGCCGAGCGCCGGACCGGGCGCATCGAGCTGGACGGGGTGCTGCGCGCGCTGATCGCCTGAACTCAGCGCACGGCGCGTCGCCGCAGCATTTCCAGCGCCACCAGCAGCAACAGGAAATAGCGTTCGGCGAGTTGTAGCGAAGCGCCGCCGACAGCGCGCCACTGGTCGCGCGTCCAGAGATCCGGCTTGATCTCGCGCGCCGGCACCGCGTCGAATTTCAGCACGACACGCTGAAAGATTTCGGCCGGCGGCGGATTGTCAGGCAGTTCGACCAGCCCCGGCATGCGAAAGATCTGCAGGAATTGCGCCGGCGGGTAGGGCACGCGTCTCGCTGCGACCGGCACCGGACGCGGCGGTGCCTTGGGTTCGTAGAGTTGCGCCCAGCGCTCGGCGTAGCGATGGGTCCAGGCCGGCTGCTCGCTGGTGAAGCCGAGCGCCGTCAGTTCGTTCTGGGTGAAGTAATAGAGCCCGCCCTGCGTCGACATCATGCGCGCATAGGCGCGGCGATCGATCTGCATCGTGTCGAAATAGGCGGTGAGATGGGCTTCGAGCGCAGCCCAGAATTGGTCGGCCTGCGCGCGGCTCAGCCGGGCGCGTGAGGCCGGTTCGAATTCGGGCCGGTGCACCCCGATGGCGGCGCCCGTCGCGGTGCGCACCACGCCCGACATCAGCAGGAACACGCAGGCGCTGACGCATTCGTCGCGCGGCCGGACCAGAGTCATCATCCAGCGCCGGTTGAGCAGCGCGCCGATTTTCAGCGCTTCCATCACGTCGCCGCCCGGGCTCGACAGGCGCACCGTGACGAAGGGCACGCCGTTGACGCTGTGGCGCGAGGTCTGCGCCACCAGATCGGCCAGCCGTTCGAAACGGGCGTAGTCGCCCTTACGGATGGCGCCGTGAATCAGAATTTGCGCCGGCGCGCCCGGCGCTGACCCGTCGGCGGTCAGCGTCACCGCCGCATGCGCCGGTGCGAGGCCGAGAAACAACAGCAGCGACAGAAGAAACGCGCGCTTCATGGCGCATGATATTCCGCGCCAAGGCGTGGATCCATCGCGCCGCAGCTGGAATGGGCCCCGTTTTCACGGAGAGCGGCGCAAATCCTTCAGCCGCTGCGCCTTGCCCGCCGACCGTTCCAGCGTCTCGGGTGCGACCACGCGCACCGCAGCGGTGACGCCGATCAGCTCTTTGATCGCGGCCTGTAATTTCGATCCTTGGCCGTCGCGGTCGGCGCACTGCGCGCGGGCTTCGACCACGATCGTCAGCTCGTCCATGCGAGCCGGCCGCGTCAGTTCGAGTTGGTAATGCGCCGTCAGGCCGGCGCAGCGCAGCAGCAGCTCTTCGATCTGGGTCGGAAAGACGTTGACGCCGCGCACGATCAGCATGTCGTCGGTGCGGCCCGAGATGCGCGCGATGCGGCGCGCGGCGCAGCTGGTGCCGGGCAACAGGCGCGTCCGGTCGCGCGTGCGATAGCGCACGATCGGCATCGCTTCCTTGGTCAGCGAGCTGAAGACCAGTTCACCCTCGATGCCGTCGGGCAGGACTGCGCCGGTCTCGGGATCGATGATCTCGGGATAGAAATGATCTTCCCAGATCACCGGCCCGTCCTTGGTCGCGACGAATTCCGAACCGACGCCGGGCCCCATCACTTCCGACAGGCCGTAAATATCGACCGCGTCCATCGCGAAGCTGGTTTCGATTTCCTGGCGCAGCGCCTCCGACCAGGGTTCGGCGCCGAAAATGCCGAGCTTGAGCGAGGTGCCGCGCGGGTCGACGCCCTGGCGGCGGAACTCGTCGAGCAGGGTCAGCATGTAGCTCGGCGTCACCATGATGATGTCGGGCGCGAAGTCGCAGATCAGCTGCACCTGCTTTGCGGTCTGTCCGCCCGACACCGGAATCACCGTGCAGCCCGCCGCTTCGGCGCCGTAATGCGCGCCGAGCCCGCCGGTGAAGAGCCCGTAGCCGTAGGCGACATGCACTTTCATGCCGGGCCGGCCGCCGGCAGCGCGGATCGAACGCGCCACCAGCTCGGCCCAGATCGCGATGTCGGTTTTGGTATAGCCGACCACGGTCGGCTTGCCGGTCGTGCCCGACGAGGCGTGGATGCGCGCCACCTGGTCCATCGGCACGCAGAAGAATCCGTACGGATAGGTGGCGCGCAGGTCGGTCTTGGTGGTGAACGGAAAGCGCGCGAGGTCGGCGAGGCTGCGCAGATCGTCGGGCGTCACGCCGGCCTCGTCGAAGGCGCGCCGGTAATGCGCGTTGCCGGCATAAGCGTGCGCCAGGCTTTGGCGCAGCCGCGTCAGCTGCAGGCGCTCGAGCGCGGCGCGGTCGTGGAGCTCGGGTGGAAGATCACGCATCACGGACTCTCTTCGTCATGCAAGCCCGGCATGACGGCGCAGGGATCAAGGGACCGCGTCGATCATGACGCCGATCAGCAGGCACGGTTCGGTCCCGCGGTTGCTCCAGCCGTGATTGGTGCCGCGGATCACCACCACGTCGCCGGGCGTCATCAGCACTTCATCGATGTCGGTCATCAGCCACACCTGGCCTTTGACGCAGGCGATGTAGTCGAGCGTGTTGGTGCGGTGCATCGACGGATGGCGCTGGTAGTCGGCATCGGTTGGCATGTTCTTCTGCCGGACCTCTTTGTGCAAGTTCGCCACGCGCTCGGCGTGCCGCGCCGTGTCGACAGGATCGGGCTGCAATTCCAGCCGGTGGAACGCGGCAAGGCGCCGGACATGATGATCGGCGAACATCCGAATGAGGCGGGCGGGACCGATTTCGCCCGCCCGATCTATGCCTATCCGCTGGTCGCCACGTATGTCGGATCCGGAGATCCCAAATCGCCCCAGAGCTTCAAGGGTGCGCCGACCACGAAATGATGCGGCTCGGCCGGCGCCGCGAGTTGCGGGCGCCGGCCGTCGCGTCGGCCTGCCGGCCAGGCGTGGCGTCGGCGGAATTTTGTGCGTGAACTGCGCGTTGCGATCACGCACATCCTGGGATTTCGAATGACCGTGCCGTTCATCTTTTGCGCGTCGGTTACCGCGATCAGCGCAATCATAAGCCTCGGATTTTCAGTGGCGGCGGCCCTCGGCGCGACTGGGACTGTCCGTACCACGGCACTTTATGCCTGTGCGCGAAGCCTGGCTTTGGTGATCGCGAGCGCAGTGCCATTTCTCACCGGGTCGACGGAATGGCTCCAGGCCGTGGCATGGAGCATGATCATCGTTCAGGCGTGTGATGCCGTCATCGGCACGACGATCAAAGATCGCATGAAAACCTTTGGCCCGGCAGGCACCGCCTTGCTGAACCTTGTGGCGGTGATTTGGCTCATCCAAGCGGTTCCATGATGGCGAGTCAGCGAACTGCGAGACGTCAGTCGTAGCCCGCCCCCATCAACGCGCGGATCGAATCGTCGAAATGCGCATCCATGGCGCGTTCCGCCGCGGCCGCGTCGCGATCGGCGATCGCTTCGGCGACGCGGCGATGGCATTCGAGCACGCCTTCGCGCTCGGCTTCGGTCGAACGCGTCTTCCACGCCACCGGCACGGTTTCGGCCATCAGACCGCTGAACGAGGCCACGATATGCGCGAACAGCGCGTTGCGGCTGGCGATCGCGATGGCCTGGTGCAAGGCGACGTCGTGCTGCGTCATGCGCGCGAAGTCGTCGCGGCACGCGGTCATCGATCTGGCGTGATGCAGGATGGCGGCGGCTTCTTCGTCGGTGCGCAACGAAGCGGCCAGTGCCGCGGTGCGCAGCTCCAAGGTGCGGCGCACGTCCCAGACTTCGCGGAAGGTCACCTGCGCGGTGTTGACCGCATGATCGAGCGACACCGCCATCACCGACATGTCGGTGGTGCTGACGCGCGGCCGCCGTCCGTTGGCGACGTCGATCAGGCGCAGCGCGGCGAGCTTGCCGAAGGCCTCGCGCATCACGGCGCGGCTGACGCCGAGTTCGCGCGCGAAATGCAGTTCGCCGGGCAGCCAGTCGCCCGCTTTCAGCCGCTCGCTGCGGATGAAGCCGGTCACCGCCTGCATCGCCTGGTGTACCAGGGTGCCGGCAGGTGCCGCGGCGGGCGCGTCAGGCAGCGGCAGCATCGCTGCACTCGGCGCGGCGGAAGCTGGTCGGAGTCACGCCGAAACGCTTGGCGAAGGCGCGCGCGAAACTCGCATTATTGAGATAGCCGGCGGCGTAGCCGACGCTGCCGATCGGCTTGTCGGTGGTGCGAAGCTGCTGGGCGGCCTGCGCCAGCCGCTCCTGCGCGATCGCTTCGGCGATGCTGCAATCGAACAGCTCGCGAAAGCCACGCGTGAGCTTGGCGCGGTTGAGCCCGCAGGCGCGACCGATCACCTGCAAGGTCAGTTTATGGCCGAACTGTTCCTGGATCATTTTTCTGGCCGCCATGATCCGCAGACTGTCGCTCAAGGACAAGCCATTCCGTGCCCTGAGCGGGATCAGGCGCTGGTTCGCCACGGTTTCGCACAGCAGCTCGATCCCCTTGGCAGCCTGATAGGCGAGGCGGGCATTGCCGTTCAGCGCGCAATCGATCGCGCTGACGCCGATCACGCGCAACTCGGACGGCAAATGGAAGAGCCCGTCCTCGAGGACGGGGCCGTCGATTTCGATGAACCAGTCGGGATGCACGATGCAAAGGATCGAGCGGTCGGTGAGTTCGCCAACGCGATCGCTGCAAATCTCGAGCAGCGGCGCGTCGCCGAACTGGAAATGCAGGATACGGACGTCGCCGGCGCACAGCGCGCCGAGTTCGTGCTGCGCGGCGCAGGCATCGCCGAGTGCGAACAGCAGATGCGGCGTGACATCGATCAGGTCGAGAACCGGGCGCTGGCTCGTCGCCCGCGACAGCGACATGCCTTCGAGCCCGACGCCGGTGCGGGTCGCGACCTGCCAGCCCGCCGCCTCAATTCGGTCGAGCGGAAGATCCTTGAGCCGGCATGCGCCCGGCTGAACGCCTTGCTGCCCCATCATCAATCCTCCCCGCGGGCCGCTCTCCGGCAGCCTTCGATGGAGAGTCAGTACGACCTATCAGATAGGTTTGGCAAGAACCTATCAGATAGGTTCCTTATCGTCCGACGACCTGCGTTTGCGGCTTCAAGCTGCTTCGGTCTTCCGCGTCGGCGCTCCCCGCGCCAGCACCGCGACCAGGATCGCGGCCGCGATCATGCAGGCCGCCAGCGAGCCGAGACCCGCCGTGTAGCTGCCGGTCGCATCGCGCAACCGGCCGAAAATCACGGGTCCGACATAGCCCGACAGATTGCCGATCGAATTGATCAGCGCGATGCCGCCCGCCGCCGCAGGGCCCGACAGTTCCGCCGTCGGCAGCGCCCAGAACACCGGCAGCGCCGCATAGATGCCGATCGCGCTGATCGTCATCGCGGCGAGGCTGAGGGTTGCGGTCGGCGCCATCGACGCGGCGATCAAGCCGCACGCGCCCACCAGCGCCGGCAGCGCGACGTGCCAGCGCCGTTCCTTGGTCGCGTCGGAATGTCGGCTCCACCACACCATGCACAGCGAAGCGGCGAGATAGGGAATTGCGGCGACGAGTCCGATCTCGCGATTCTCCAGTCCGCCGAAGCTCTTGACGATCTGCGGTAACCAGAAGCCCAGCCCGTACAGGCCGATCACGATGCCGAAATAGACGCCGCAATAGAGCCAGATGCGCGGGCTGGTCAGCGCGCGCAGGACGCTGCGATGGTCTTTGCGCATCGCGGTGTCGGTCGCGACCATGCTCTCGAGCAGCGCTGCTTCTTGAGGCGTAAGGAACGACGCTTGCGAGGGACGGTCGGGCAGCACCAGCAGTACGACGATGCCGAGCAGCAAGGCGGGCGCGCCTTCGAGCAGGAACAGCCACTGCCAGCCGCGCAGCCCGTATGCGTCGAGCTCGAGCAGCAGCGTCGAGATCGGCCCGCCCAACGCGCTCGACAGCGGGATCGCGACCAGGAACGCGCCCATGATCTGAGCCCGGCGGCGCTGCGGAAACCAATAGGTGAGGTAGAGAATCATGCCGGGAAAGAATCCCGCTTCGGCGAGGCCGAGCAGAAAACGCACGGTATAGAAGCTGGCCGGGTTCCACACGAATGCGGTCGCCGCCGACAGCACGCCCCAGCTGATCATGATGCGCGCGATCCAGCGCCGCGCGCCGACCCGCTCGAGGATCAGGTTGCTCGGCACTTCGAACAGGAAATAGCCGAGGAAGAAGATGCCGGCGCCGGCGCCGTAGATGCTGGCGCTGAATCCCAGATCGGCATTCATCGTCAGCGCCGCGAAGCCGATATTCACCCGGTCGAGAAATGAAACGAAATAAAGCAGGCCGATGAACGGTACGAGCCGCCACGCGGCCTTGCGCATCACGCGGTTCTGTTCGTCGTCGCTGGGAAGGTCCTGCATCGGGCTTCTCGCCTCATTCGACTCGGCAGCTAGGCTCGGGCTCCCGATCGCACTTTCGGCCCGGGCGGCTGCGTGCGCCACCGTTGCGAGGGCGCGGGAATCGAAAAATCAACGTTTCGTGCCGATCGGCATAGTCATGGCGATGCGAGCCGGGACCGGCACGCCGTACCTTCGCTGCAACGAGTGGTGGGTCACCGAATCCATCGCCGCGACAGGGAGGCCGTTTCAAATGTCTGTTCCGTACCGCACGTTCGCGCTCGCATTGCTCGCTACCGCCGCCTTCTCCGGCGAAGCCATGGCGCAGTCGGAAGAAATCATCGTCACCGCCCGCAAGCGCGAAGAGGCGCTCAAGGACGTGCCGATTGCGGTGTCGGTGATCGACAGCGACACGATCGAGCGGCGGCAGCTCTATTCGGTCAAGGACGTGGCCGCGCTGGCGCCCGGCCTCAACATCAATTCGGATGCGGTGGGGCGGGCCTTCATCTCGATCCGCGGCATCGGCACCACCCTGATCGACACGGTGCAGCCTGGCGTCGGCATCTTCATCGACGGCATCTACCTGCCCAATACCTCGTACCTGAACACGCCGCTGGTCGACGTCGCGCGCGTCGAGGTGCTGCGCGGTCCGCAGGGCACGTTGTTCGGCCAGAACACGCTGGGCGGTGCGATCAACGTCATCACCAAGGCGCCGCCCAACCAGTTCGAAGGCCGTGTCACGGGGACCTATGCCGGCACCGACAATTTCGGCAGCGCCGCGGCGAGCATTGGCGGTCCGCTGGTCGATGGCGGTACGCTGCGCTTCCGCATCGGCGCCGCCTATCACCACCAGGACGGGTTCGAGAAGAACGCGCTGACCGGCAACGACACCAACCCGCTCGACCAGCGGACCTACAACGCGACCTTGCGCTGGGATCCGACGCCAAAAATGGCCTTCACGTTGAAGGGCTATTACGATCGCGTGCATGGCGGCTCGACCGCCTATGTCGACGTCGCGGGTCCGACCGACGTTCAGTACACGGCGAAGCTCAACCAGGACAGTCTCGGGACGTACACCTACAAGGGCCTCAACCTGCGCGGCGAGTTCGATGTCGATCCGATCGCGACCAGGCTGACCGCGACGGTCGCGTATGACCGCCGCGATTCCGCGACGGCAGGCGACGGCGATTTCGGCCCGGTCGATTTTCTGCGCAGCAGCGGTGTTGCCGCGCTCAAGACCGTGACCGGCGAGCTGCGCGCCGATACGACCTACAACGATCGGATTTCGTCGTTGATCGGCGTGTTCGCCGATCGCATGACATCGTACACCAGCGGCATCACACGGATCGTGCCGCTCGGCATCGCAGCACCGTCGGTCGGCACCACCGCGACCAACGTCGCTGCGGTCTTCGGCACGGCGTTCTGGAAGTTCACCGACCAGGCCGAACTCGCGGCCGGCATTCGCTACGACCATCAACGCATCGTCTCGGCCAGCACGATCAGGGCGCGCTATTCGGCCAACCAGATCGAACCGCGCGTGACGCTGTCCTACAAATGGACGCCGGAAGTGATGACCTACGCCTCGGTGGCGCGCGGCTATCGCGGCGGCGGCACCAACGGGCCCGGCGCGCCGAACCCGATCTATCGCGGCGATTCGGTGTGGACCTACGAACTCGGCACCAAGTTCGAAGCGCTGGGCAGGCGCCTGTCGCTCAACGCGGCGGTCTTCTACAACGACTATGATCATTTCATCGGCCAGAACGCGCTGGCACCGAGCACGACCGGCGTCGGTTTCGTCGCGGTCAACCTCAATAGCGGTCACGTGCAGAGCTACGGCGCCGAATTTGAAGGACGGTACAAGATCACCGAGAATTGGTCGGCCGGCGGCGGCCTGACCTTGCTCCATGCCCGCATCGACGACGGGACCGAGTTCTTCACCACGACGCGCACCACGCTGGCGTCGGACCGGATCATCTTCACCCCCGACTGGAACTACAATCTCGACACCAGCTACGTGATGCCGGTCGCCACCGGCAGCCTGGTGTTCGATGCCAACGTCGTGGGCAAGGGCGACCGTAAAGGCTCGACCCTCAGCCCGACCGTCTCGCCGACCTTGGCGAGCTACACGCTGGTCGGCGCCTCGGTCGCCTATCGCCAGGGCCCGTACGAGATCGCGCTGTTCGCCACCAACCTGTTCGACGAGAAGTATTTCGAGTCCTATATCGACAGCTCGCTGCTGGTACGTGCGGGCCTGCCTGCTTCGACGATCACCAATCTCGGCATTCCGGGCGACCGCCGTCGCGTCGGCGTGCGCGCCAGCTTCAATTTCTGACGGAGTACGGATGTCGGCCAGTAGCTGGAACGACCTGCCGCCGGACGCGCTGCGCACGCTGCGCGACCGGTTCGGCGAGCGGCTGACGACGTCCGCGGCGATCCGGCACGATCACGGCAAAAGCGAAGCGCGGCACGAAACCCATCCGCCCGACGCCGTGATCTTTCCGCGCTCGACCGACGAGGTCGTCTCGGTGGTGCAGTTCTGCGCCGCCCATCGCGTGCCGCTGGTGCCGTATGGGGCCGGTACCTCGGTCGAAGGCAACGCCGCGGCGGTGCGCGGCGGCATCAGCCTCGACATGTCTGAGATGAATCAGGTGCTGTCGGTCAATCAAGGCGATTTCGACTGCACCGTGCAGGCCGGCGTGCGGCGCCAGCAGCTCAACACGCATCTGCGCGACATGGGCCTGTTCTTCCCGATCGATCCCGGCGCCGATGCCACGATCGGCGGCATGGCCTCGACGCGCGCCTCGGGTACCAACGCGGTGCGCTACGGCACGATGCGCGACGCGGTGCTGGCGCTGCGCGTGGTCACCGCCGACGGGCGCGAAGTGCTGACCAGCCGCGGGGCGCGCAAATCGGCGGCGGGCTACGACCTGACCCGCCTGTTCGTCGGGGCGGAAGGCACGCTCGGGGTGATCACCGAAGTGACCTTGCGGCTGCACGGCGTGCCCGAAGCGATCTCGTCGGCGGTGTGCGGTTTCGCGACCTTGGAAGGCGCGGTCGAGACGGTGGTGCATACGATCCAGCTCGGCATCCCGATCGCGCGCGTCGAGTTTCTCGATGACGTGCAGATGCGTGCGGTCAATCGCTGGTCCAAGACCGACTACCCCGAAGTCACGACCCTGTTCTTCGAATTCCACGGTTCGCCGCGCTCGGTCGAAGAACAGGCACAGACCGTCGCCGCGCTCGCCGCCGACAATGGCGGCGGCGATTTCCAATGGTCGGCGAATGCCGAAGACCGGTCGCGCCTGTGGAAGGCGCGGCACGAAGCCTATTACGCGGCGCTGGCGTTGCGTCCGGGCTCGATCGGCTGGCCGACCGACGTCTGCGTGCCGATCAGCGCGCTGGCCGAATGCATTCGCGCCACCAAGGCGGATCTCGAAAAAGCGTCGATGCCGGCGCCGATCGTGGGCCATGTCGGCGACGGCAATTTCCACGTCGTCTTCGTCGTCGACCCCAACAATCCGGCCGAGCTGCGCGAAGCCGAGACGATCAATCACGCGCTGATCGAACGCGCGCTGGCGATGAACGGCACCTGCACCGGCGAACACGGAATCGGGCTCGGCAAGATGGACTGGCTCGAGCGCGAGCTGGGCGATGCGGTGCCGTTGATGCGCTCGATCAAACAGGCGCTCGACCCGCAGAACATCATGAATCCCGGCAAGATCTTTCGCAACCTCGGGTGAGAAGAACATGCGCTATTCGCTGACGCTGGCTTTGCTCCTGGCTGCGACCGGGTCGGCCCACGCCGCCGACGCGCCGCGGCGAACCGAAGCCGAATGCACTGCGCTGGCCAACCGCGTGCTCGGCTATGGCGTCGCGCAAGTGGCGAGCGCCAAGCTTACCGCCGAAGACGGACCGTCGCCGGCCGCCTGCACGGTGCAGGTCCATTTCACCGAGTCCGAGCTGAAATTCGAAGCGCGGCTTCCAATGACGGGCTGGAACGGCAAGCTCGCCTTTCTCGGCGGCGGTGGTTTCGACGGCGTCATCAGCCCGCCGACCATGCCGTATGTCAGCCCGTCGGTGCTCGCCGATCGTTACGCAACCATGACGACCAATGGCGGTCACGACGCGTCGCGCAATCCGCTGACCTATTTCAACGCCGACTTCGCCTACGATGCGGCCAAGCTGGTCGACTTCACCTACCAGTCCGAACATCGCGCGCTGCCGGCCGGCAAGGAGCTGATCCAGGCTTTTTACGGCAGTGTTCCGACCCGCAGCTATTTCGAAGGCTGCTCGATGGGCGGCCACGACGCGCTGATCGAAGCGCAGCGTTATCCCGGTGATTTCGACGGCATCGTCGCGCGCGCGCCGGCGGGCAACGTGCTGGGCCTGTTCGAACGTTTCCATCGCACCGCGATGGCGGTGGACGCCAAAGGCGGCTCGCTCAACGACGCGAAACAGACGCTGCTGGCCAAAGCCGTGCTGGCGCAATGCGACAAGCTCGACGGGATCGAGGACGGGATTCTGGCAAAACCGTCCGCGTGCAATTTCGACGCGCGCAAACTGCGCTGCCCCGATGGCAAGGACACCGGCGACACCTGCCTGTCCGATGCGCAGCTCGCGACGATCGAGGCGGTGACCGCAAAGCTCAGCCTGCTCGACGGGCTGGTGACGCACGAAGGGTTCTTCTTCGGCGGCGAGAACAGCGAGAAAGGCTGGGGCGAATATATCTGGCCGCAGCTCGCGCTGTTGAACAACTCGATGCACGGTCTGTTCTCGCAGGGCTTCCTGCGCGCCTTCGTGATGCGGGATGCCGATTTTGACGTGAAGAAATGGAAAGCGGAAAGCGCGGTGCCGCAGTTGAAGACGATCAAGGCGCTGTTCCAGGCCGACGATCCTGACCTGTCCAAATTCGCCGCGCGCGGCGGCAAGCTGATCCTGTGGAACGGCATGACCGACGTGTCGGTGAGCCCGAAGGAAACCGCGCTCTATTACGATCGTGTGGTGAAGACGATGGGCCAGGCCGACGCCGACAAGACGGTCGAACTGTTCTTCGCGCCGGGCGTCGGCCATTGCTTCGGCGGGCCCGGCGCCGACCAGGTCGATCTGCTGCGCGCGATGGCGCAATGGGTCGAACAGGGCACCAGGCCATCGCAGCAGTCGCTGATCGCCAAGCACGTTCCGACCCCGGCGGCGACGCGTCCCTTGTGCAAATATCCAAGCTATGCGCGCTACGGCGGCAGCGGCGACGTCAACGACGCCGCCAGCTTCCGTTGCAGCACCGACTAGAGCATGACCCGATCAAATTGATCGGGTCATGCTCTCTGACTCTTTGATTTGGCGCGTTTTCCCTCCGCGAACCGGTACCCACTTCGCGGGAAAACGCGCTAGCGCCGGCTGAACGCTATTGCTTCTTCGCTAGGCCATTCTGGACCACCGCTGCCTTCACGAGCGCCTTGAACGCGCGCGCGTCGACCGTCTCCCCTGCTTGGATGTCGATCGCCCTTCGCGTGTTGCCTTCCAAGCTGGAATTGAAAAGACGCGATGGGTCCGGGAGCTTGGCCCCGTGCGCGAAGGTGAGCTTCACGACCTTCTTGTACGACTCCCCGGTGCAGACGATCCCGTGGTGCGACCAGACGGGCGTGCCCATCCACTTCCACTCCTCGATCATCTCGGGATCGGCTTCCAGGATCAGTGCCCGCATGCGGGCCAGCGTCTCGCCGCGCCAATCCCCCAGCTCGCGGATCCGTTCGTCAATGCGTTGGGAAGCGGGTTTCGCGGTCGCTCCCTTGCTCGCACTTGGCTTGGCTTTCACGCCAGCCTTCGCCGGTTCCTTGCTCCTGGTTGTTGGCTTTCGAATCGGCACTCCGCGCTCCTTCCTTTTGTTGACGCGTCAGCGTTTCCCGAACGTCATGCGCGGCATGGCATAGACGAGGTGCAGCGGACAGCGACAGCACGATCAGCACCGCGAGCAGCCAGTGCAGCGCCACCAGCGCGGCGTGATAGCGCTGCATCATTGCTGATCCAGCACGGCTTCGAGCTTGGCGACGAACTGCTGCCAGCCATACTGCGCGCCGCGGAAATTGTTGTCCTGGTCGGCGCGGAAGCCGCTCTGCTCCATGCGCACCAGCGTGCCGTTCGCGGTGCGCGTCAGCGTCCAGGTCACGACAGTCTCGACTCCCAGGGAATCCCAGCGATAGGCGAGGTGCTGGTTGGGTTCGACTTCCAGCACTTCGCCGTCGATGATGCCGTTCCACTGCGGCATCGGCTTGGCGCGGAAGGTGAATTTGTGACCGACGACCGGTGCGAAATCATTCGCCATCAACCACGCTTCGATCAGCGGGCCCTGCGTCAACGCACGCCAGACTTTTTCCGGCGGATGTTTCATCTCGCGTTCCATCACGACGCTGCGCGTTTCGGTGTCGAGGCTCATTTTATTGGTCCATCTGGTTCAACAGGGTTTCGAGTTGATCGAACCGGTCGCGCCAGAAGGCGCCGTAGAGACTCATCCAGTCGATCATCGGTGTGAGGCCTTCGGCGCGTGCGCTGTAGTGCGTCTGCCGTCCGCTGGGACGGTCGATCACCAGCCCGGCGTTCTTCAGCACGCCGAGATGCTTGGACACCATCGGCTGCGACACACCCGATTCCGCGGTGATGGTGCCGACGGTCAGTTCGCCCTCACGCACCAGCCGCTCGAAGATCGCGCGGCGGGTCGGATCGGCGAGGGAGGCGAAGATCGCGGTCGGGGACACATCCATGCAGCTATCTATAACCATATGGTTATAGATGGTCAATCGGCCTGGACGCGCGAAACGGGCAGGAGATCGGCGGCCGCGGCGCCTTGCCCCACCGCCGAATCGTCCTGCATGGTGCCGGCCCGATCCTGGACCGAGCCGTAGGAGTGACTCTTGAAGCTGGCCGTGCCCAAGGAGCGCCGCGCGAACGAGAAACGCGTGGCCGCCGTGCCCGAAACGGTGAAGAAACTCGTCGCCGCCGGCTTCGACGTCATCGTCGAGCGTGGCGCCGGTGAAGGTGCCTCGATCCCCGACAGCGCCTACGAGGCGGCCGGCGCGGTAATCGGTGCCGAGGAAACCCAGACCCTTGGCGGCGCCGACATCGTGCTCAAGGTGCAGCGGCCGCTCACGGCCGCCGAAGGCACCGACGAGATCTCGATGCTGAAGCCCGGCGCGCTGCTGATCTCCATCCTCGATCCGTTCAAGGCGCCCGACGCGCTGAGGCTTTACGCCGAAAGGCGGATTGACACGTTCGCGATGGAGCTGATGCCGCGCATCACGCGCGCGCAGACGATGGACGTGCTGTCGTCGCAGTCGAACCTCGCCGGCTACAAGGCGGTGCTCGACGCGGCGAGTGAATTCAACCGCGCCTTTCCGATGATGATGACGGCGGCGGGCACGGTGCCGCCGGCCAAGGTCTTTATCATGGGCTCCGGCGTCGCCGGCCTGCAGGCGCTCGCCACCGCGCGCCGGCTGGGCGCGGTCGTGTCGGCGACCGACGTGCGCGCCGCTGCGGCCGAACAGGTGAAGAGCCTCGGCGCCGCCTTCATCATGGTCGAAAGCGAAGAGACCAAGGCGGCCGAGACGGCGGGCGGCTACGCCAAGGAAATGAGCGAGGACTATAAGCGCCGTCAGGCCGAGCTGATCGCCGAAACGATCAAGAAGCAGGACATCGTCATCACCACGGCGCTGATCCCCGGCCGCAAGGCGCCGGTGCTGGTCAGCGACTCCATGCTGCGCACGATGAAACCGGGTTCGGTGCTGGTCGACCTCGCGGTCGAGCAGGGCGGCAACGTCGAGGGCTCGGTGCCGGGCCAGATCGTCGAGAAATACGGCGTCAAGATCGTCGGCCATGCCAACGTGCCCTCGCGCCTCGCGACCGACGCGTCGGCGCTCTATGCGCGCAACCTGTTCGCCTTCGTGGCGACCTTGGTCGACAAGACGACCAAGCAGATCTCGGTCGATTGGAGCGACGAGCTGGTCAAGGCGACCTGCCTCACGCGCGGTGGCGTCGTGGTCCATCCGCAATTCGCGCTCGACAACATGGCGCCTGCACCGGCAACGCCGGCGCCTTCTGTTTCTCCGGAGACTCCCAGCAATGGCTGATCCATTCCCGTCCGCCGTCGACCAGCTGCGGCAGGCCGTCGACCAGCTCGGTGCGCGCGTCGACGCGCTGTCGGCGCAGGCGCAAGCGGTCGCCGCCTCGAACGCCGCCGCGCATGACGGCGGCGGCAGCTTCCTGATCATGGGGCTGACCGTCTTCGTGCTGGCGCTGTTCGTCGGCTACTACGTCGTCTGGCACGTGACCCCGGCGCTGCACTCGCCGCTGATGGCGGTGACCAACGCGATCTCGTCGGTGATCATCGTCGGCGCGTTGATCGCGGCCGGCACCGGCAGCGGCGCGTCGAGCTGGTTCGGCTTCTTCGCGGTCATCCTGGCTTCGGTCAACATCTTCGGCGGTTTCATCGTGACGCAACGCATGTTGCAGATGTTCAAGAAACGCGAGACGCCGAAAACGGCGGGAGCCGCAAAATGAGTTTCTGGGCTGCACTCGCCTATCTCGTCGCCGCGGTCTGTTTCATCCTGGCGCTGCGCGGCCTGTCGAGCCCGGTCACGGCGCGACGGGGCAATCGCTACGGCATCATCGGCATGGCGATCGCGATCGTCACGACCTTGCTGCTGCCGGGCATCGGCAACTGGGGGATCATCGTCGTCGGCATCGCCATCGGCGGAGCGATCGGCACGATCATCGCCTTGCGCATCCAGATGACCGCGCTGCCGCAGCTGATTGCGGCCTTTCACTCGCTGGTCGGTCTGGCCGCGGTGCTGGTCGCGACGGCCGCGTTCCTCAACCCCGCCGCCTACGGCATCGGCGTCCCCGGCAACATCCACCCCGGCAGCCTGATCGAGATGGCGCTGGGCACCGCGATCGGCGCCATCACCTTCACCGGCTCGATCATCGCCTTCGGCAAGCTGCAGGCGCTGATCTCGGGCAAGCCGATCATGTTCAAGGGCCAGCATCTGATCAATGCGGCGCTGGGCGTGCTGCTGGTGCTGTTGATCGTGGCGCTGTGCACGACCTCGAGCGGCGTGTTTTTCACCGCCATCGTGGTGCTGAGCCTGGTGCTCGGCGTGCTGATCATCGTGCCGATCGGCGGTGCCGACATGCCGGTCGTCATCTCGATGCTGAACAGCTACTCGGGCTGGGCCGCCTGTGGCATCGGCTTCACCCTGCAGAACAATCTGTTGATCGTCGTCGGGGCGCTCGTCGGCAGCTCGGGTGCGATCCTCTCCTACATCATGTGCAAGGGGATGAATCGCTCCTTCTTCAACGTGATCCTGGGCGGTTTCGGCGGCGAAAGCGCGGTTGCTGCGGCCGGTGCGGGTCCACAAGGATCGGTCAAGAGCGGCAGTGCCGACGACGCGGCCTTCATTCTCAAGAACGCGTCCAGCGTCGTCATCGTGCCGGGCTACGGCATGGCGGTGGCGCAGGCGCAGCACGCGCTGCGCGAGATGGCCGACCATCTGAAGAAGGACGGCGTCACCGTGCGCTACGCGATCCACCCGGTCGCGGGCCGCATGCCGGGCCACATGAACGTGCTGCTGGCCGAGGCCAACGTGCCGTATGACGACGTGCTCGAGCTGGAAGACGTCAACCGCGACTTCGCCCAGACCGACGTCGCCTTCGTGATCGGCGCCAACGACATCACCAACCCCGCCGCCAAGTCGAACCCGCAATCGCCGATCTTCGGCATGCCGATCCTCGACGTCGAAAAGGCGCGCACGGTGCTGTTCATCAAGCGCTCGATGGCGTCGGGTTATGCCGGCATCGAGAACGAGCTGTTCTATCGCGACAACACGATGATGCTGTTCGGCGATGCCAAGAAAGTCGTCGAGCAGATCATCAAGGCGATGGACTGAAGCGCGCGCGGACCGGTCGGGCACAGGTGCCGGCCGGTCCGTCATGCCGGGCCAATCCCTGGCACGGGCGAAGCTGGACTCGATGCGCTGCAAACTTGCTCTTGTGATCGTTGCGGCATTGGCCATGCCGGCGCAGGCCGCCGACATACCTGCCGCAAAGCCGCTCGACCTCGTCCCGATCGACCTCGCCGCCGGCATCACGCCGATCCCGGGCTTCACCCAGGACAATCGCCCCGCGCGCGTGCTCAAGGCGTGGCGCGAGAATGGCAATGGGCACGGTTACTTCACCTATGTGATCACGATTTCGGGCGGCGCGGGGCAGGAGGGTGAGTGGAACCTGGTGCCGGTGACGGTGCCGACGCCGTGGAGCGCGCAGGACATGCTGACCGATGCGCCGCATGCATTCGAAGACATGGCGCGCAGCGTGCGCTTCGCGCGCGGCCGGCTCGACCAAGAGCCGGAAGTGCTGCTCTTCACCGCCACGCGCGAGATCAAGGAAAGCTACGGCCAGGCGACGCCGGTGACGTTCGAGCTCTATCACGTCGTCGTCACCGACGAGATGGGCGACGTGTTCGAACGCGTGCGCAGCTGGGGGTCGGCCAAGAACTACTGCAATGCCGATATGGCGCTGCTGCGTGAAGTCGGGCTCAGGCTGCCGCCGGGCTATGAGGGCGGCGAAGGCCAAGACGGCTGCCTGTAGATGGCGCATTCGTACGAGGAACAAGCGCCGCCGCCGAGCCTGGCCGCGCATGTGCAATGTGTGTGGCGCTACACCGCCGGTCACGACCTGACGCCACAACGCATTCCGCCCGACGGCCGCGCCGAGCTGATCCTGCATCGCGGCGTGCCCTACGAGGAGTGGCGCGACGCCGCCTGGGCGCCGCAGCCGCGCATCTTGTTCGCGGGCCAGCTGACGCGGCCGCTGTTGCTGCGCGCACCCGGCCGGGTCGATGTCATGGGCGTGCGCTTCAAGCCCGCGGGAGCCTGGGCCTTTCTCGGCGAGACCCTGGCATCGGCGACCGACCGGCGCCTGCCGCTCGCTGACGCGCCGACCGACGAAGCTGCGTTGCTCGCGTATATCGAACAGCACATCGCGGCCCATCCCGATCTGCGCGATGAAGCGGTCGAGCGCGCAGTCGAGGCGATCCTCGCCGGCGAGGACGCCAATCTCGACGCGCTGTGCGCGACCTCGGGCCTGACGCCGCGCAATCTGCAGCGGCGCTTTTCAACCGTGGTCGGCGTCAGCCCACGCATGCTCAAAAGCCTGGTTCGGTTTCGCCGCGTGTTCGACGCGCTGCAGGGCACGACTCTGTCGACCTGGTCGGCAGCGGCGCAGGCGGCGGGCTATTTCGACCATCCGCAGATGGCGCGCGACTTCCAGCGCTTTGTCGGCTGCAGCGCCTCGGAGTTCGTCGCCGGCGGAGCCGGGCTGGCCACCAGCCTCGCCGAACTCGACCTCGTCGTGAACATACAAGGCGGCGAAGCCTCCGACCGCTGACCTCCGGATCGCAACCAACCGCTGGCGGTAACCTGCCCGTAGGCAAGGGCAAGGCGACGTTCGAGCATCTGGCGCATCGCGCGCGGCGCCGGCCGTTCAAACTCACCGAATCGGGGCGACAGGCGCGCGATTTTCACGAATCCTGACCACGGTTTCCCCGCCCGAATCATCCATGCGCGCCAAGGCGCCGACCTGGTGGCACGGGTCGAAGGCACGATCGGCGGCAAAGCGCGGCAGGAATCCTGGCGCTTTCAGCGCCGGCACGGGCTCGGATTGCGACAAGGCCTGGCTGCGCGCATCTTGCTGCATGCGCAAAAAGACCACCACTTCGACTTCAGATGATTTTCGCCGCCTGGCGCTCGCGTGCGAGGGGGTGGTCGAAGGCGCGCATATGGGCACCGCCGACTTTCGCGTGCGCGGCAAGATCTTCGCCTCCCTGGGTTCGCCCGACCCCGGCTGGGGCATGGTCAAGCTGCCGCCGGACGAGCAGGCGCTGATGGTCGAAACCGTACCGACGGCGTTCAAGCCGGCGACCGGTGCGTGGGGGCGCAGCGGTTGCACGCTGGTCTGGCTGAACGCGGTCGATGTGGTGACGTTGGAAAGCGCCATCACCGCTGCGTGGCGCAACCTGGCGGCCAAAACCAAGAAGCGTTGACGGCCGCTATCCGCGCCGGCGGTGGGGCGGCGGATTGTATCGCTGGATTGTGCTACAGCCCCGCCGATCCTACGGAGCCCAGCGATGCTGCCGCCACCCGGCGCCAAGGAAGTTCTGGTCTATCAGCTGGCCGGTGAAGACCCGCCGACGCGCGTGCGCGCCGTGTTGCTGGGCTCGCGCTTCGATACGCGCGCGCTCGGCGCCGGCGAGTTTCTCGATCCTGGCGATCCGCGCGTTCGCGTCGCTGGGGCCGCGTTCGTGTTCCGCTACGGCGCCGTCGTGTTGTTCGGCGTCAGCGCCGCGGCCGAGGCGGAATTTCTCGACCACATGCGCGGCATCGTGGCCGAGAGGCTGGACACGCCCGAATTCGACATGGCGGGGCTCGAGATCAATCCCGAGATCGACGAGCAGGTCGACGCGCGCGGCACCATCCTGCTCAAGGAATTGTCGGCGGCGCGCGCCGAAATGGTGGCGACCGTGCTGGCGCGCAGCGTGCTGCTGGCACGCGACGAAGCGCGGGTCGGCGAAGTGCTGGAGCGCATCGAACCGCTGGCCGCCTCGCTGCAACGGCGCGGCAAGACCGATCTGCGCATCCGGCCGCTGATGCGCCAGATCGGCGACGTGCTGATCGCGCGTCACCGCATGGTCGGGCGCGCCCAGGTGAGCGAACGGCCCGACGTGCTGTGGGATCATCCGTCGCTCGAACGGCTCTATAGCCGCCTTGAAGCCGAGTACGAGCTGGGCGATCGCAGCCGCGCGCTTGCGGCCAAGCTCGAACTGATCGGCGACATCGCCGAGACGTTGCTCGACCTGGTGCAGGACAAACGTTCGACGCGCATCGAAATCGCGATCGTCGCGCTGATCACCTTCGAGTTGGCGCTGTCGATCTGGGCGCGGCTGGCGTAAGGCGCGGTCTATTTCTTCGCCAGCTTGCAGGTCAGCTTGTCGCCGCCGGTGACGTGCACGATGCCGGTGCCCTTGGCCAAATCGACCTGGCAGCGATCCTTGTCGTCATACTTGCCGTTGCTGCCGCCGCCGCGCCACAGCACCAGCGTGATCTTCTTGTCCGGCACGTTGCGCGCGGTCGACGTGCCGGCGGGCGGACGCACGCGACCGCTGTCGACATAGGTCTTTCCGTCGAAGATCTGGAATCCGATCTCCTGCGCGCCGTCATTGACGATGGTGATCTGCCCCGCCGCGGCCGGCGTTGCCGCAGCCGCGAACAGGAGGGTGAAAGCGAGGTTGCGCAGGGTCATCAGAATGCTCCCGACGGCGTGGTGTCTCCCGGATAGATCCGGTTCATGGCAAAGCGACGGCAGTCTGCGACACTGACGGACCGATTCGAAGACGGATGATTCGCATGCGATTGCTCCGTGGTCTTTTCGCCCTGGTTGTCGCGCTCGCGCTGGTCTCGCCCGCCTCGGCCGAGGACACGACCGCGCACCGTTTCACCGCGCCGTCTCATCCGATGGACTACCTCGTATCGCTGCCGGCGGGGTGGACGCCCGAACGGACCTGGCCGGTGCTGGTGGCGATTCCCGACGCGTCGCGCGAATTCGCGCCGACGATGGACGGTTTCATCGCGGCTCGGCGCAACAAGCCCTGGATCATCGTCGTGCCGATCGTGCTGGGCGGAGGCGGCGCGCCGTGGCGTTTCGCGGAACTGTTCGGCTACAAGCCGGACGTGTTTGCGCGCGCCGAGAAAGACGGGCTGTGCAATTTCGATCCGAACGGGATCGCCGCGGTGCTGCAGGACGTGCGCACGCGTTTCAAAGCCGAGGGGCGCGCTTTCATCACCGGCTGGGAAGCGGCCGGCCACGTCATCTGGCGCGAGGTCATCCACAATCCCAAAAGCTATTACGCCGCGGCGCTGGTGCTGCCCAACTTCCAGGGCCGCTGCATCGAGGAAACCAAAGTGGTGAAAACCACCGCGCCGCTTCCGATCGGGATCCTGCGCGGCGCCGACGACAAGCTCGCTTTCAACGGCTCGCCGCTCGACCTGCAGACCAGGTCGGCCACCGACTATGTGCGCGGCATCGGCCACCGCGTCGAAGAAATCACCGTCCCGGGCAAAGTGCGCGGCCCGTTTCCTGACGAAGTGTTCGAGTTCTTCGAAAAAGTGCGGGCGGGCAAGTGACGGTCGCGTGTTCGGATCATCATTCGCGACGGATCTATTTTTAATTTGTGAGTTTGTGGATAACGGCATAGCGCCGACAAAAAAAAGGCCCGCCATCTCTGGCGGGCCTTTGAGCATTGTGTTTCTGGCGCGCTCGTCAGCTCTGTCCGACGTACTTCACCGAGCAGCCATACGGCGTCGTGCTGGCGGGATCGGGCGCCTTGCCGGCGGCGAGATTCTGCAGCGCGGTGGTGACGTAGTTTTTCGACGTCGTGTGATCGGCCGCCTT
>JAQGIE010000258.1 GCA_028291365.1 Rhodospirillales bacterium | reverse complement strand
ATGTCGGGCTGGTCGCCAAGCGGCACCGACCGTGTCATGGCGCGCGCGAAGACCACGGCGATCTCGACGAACAGAAGCTCGCTCCCGCCCCAGGCGATCAGCAAGGTCCGGCTTCCCGCAGCGAGGTTGCGGCGGAACGGCTCGAACCGCGCCGACACGACGAACAGCAGCGCGATCGCCGCAGCCATGAGCGGGAACAACCAGAAGACGCGCAACGCTTCGGCGCCGCTGACGAAGCGGTCGGCACCGGTCCGGCCCCAGTGAATCGGCACGGTCGCCGTCGGATCGACATGCGCCGCCGCCCAAAGCCACACACAAGCCATGGCGACGATCGCTGCCAGCGAAATCATCAGGCCGCGCCGGATCATGTCTTGGTGCCTTTCGCTTTTTTACCGCCCGCGACGAGGTCGAGCAGCATCGCAGCCGTGTCTTCGAGAATCGAGGCGTTGAGCCGGTAGACGATGCTGGTTCCGTCGCGTTCTGCCGTGACGAGCCCGGCTTCTTTGAGCGTCTTGAGATGGCCGGTCATGGTCGGCCACGCGACTTCGAACGCGGCTGCGATGTCGCCCGAACAGAGCGGCCCTTTGCGCAACATCGCCAAGACTTCCCGCCGCACCGGATGGGCAAGCGCCGTAAATGCGTCCATAGGCAGGTTCCTAATTAGCCTACAGGCTAATGTCAAGGAACCTGCCGCTTGCGGAAAGGCTAGCTCTTGCTGTGATTGCTCCCCGCGAGCGCGAAGCGCCACGGCATCTTCTTGCGCTGCCCCGCCAATTTTCCAAGCAGCTGGTCGTCGGCCCAGGCGTAGCTGGCGCGCGCCTCGTCGACGCCAAGCTGCATCGCCATCGCCAGCGCAGCGCGCGTGAAGGTGAGCGGCGTCAGCAATCCGACCCACTCGTCGCTGGGCGGCGGCAGATTCTGGACGCGCTGGTTGAGCGCCCAGGCCTCGGCCCAGTTGGCGCACCAGGGTGCGTCCTTGTTGGCGCGCAGCATGAGCGTGCCGGGCGTCGCGACGGCCCGGTTCCACCCGCTGCGCCCATTGGTGCGCGCGATCGTCTGGCCGGCCTTCCAGCGAAAAATCGGCAGCCAGCCGTCGCGGTCGAGCAGCGCCAGCCAGCCCAGCGCGAGCAATTGAAAATCCTCCTGCCACGGCGCGATCTGCGTGCCGGGCGGCACCGGCCCGCCGCCGCGATCGTCGAACTCGGTCTGGGTGGTGCGGAATACGGTCTGCGGAATGTCGCGCCCTTCGACGAAGCGCGTGCGGAAGGAGTTGCGAACCTCGTTCAGCATCGACGACCAGGCCGCTTTCGGCCGCAACCACGACGGCACGTTGTCGGGCGTCATCGTCGCCGCCTGCGCCAAGGTGCGCAGCGACCAGGCGCTGGAGCGTACCTGCCCGACCTTCATCTTGTAGCCCGGCGGATCGATCAGGTCGTTGAAGGTCGCCTGAAATTGCAGCTCTTCGAGGAAATACGGATCGCCGGTGATCGCGTAAGGCAGAAACGACAGCGCCGGCTGGTGCGCCTTGTCGGGCGTGAACAGCGTCTTGTCGGCGATGGCGATGTTGGGTTTGCCGCCGTTGGGATGAATGCTCGCTTCGGGATACGCCGCGAGGTCGATCGGCGCACCGGTGCGCTCGTCGCGGAAATGCCACGGCACGGTGCCGGCAGCCTCGGCCTGCGCGAGCAGCGTCTGCAGCGCCCCGGAATCGCCGCTGCCGACCCAGGCCGCCTGCGCTTCGGTGAGCGGGCCGATGTCGGGACGGTCGCCGGTGGTCGCCATGTAGGGCGTGAGGCCCGCCGCCTCCATCGGGTGCCACGTCTGCGTCCTGGGCGCCGTTTCCATCTGCGCGTTGCCGAGCGGCGCGAACACCGGAACCAGATGGTCGCGCATCAGCGACGCACCGTCGCGCACGACGCGGCGCGGCGCGCTCTGCCAGCGCCAGCGCGCGCGCCAGTCGGCGCGCGGCACGTCGGCCGCGGCGACTTGGGTCGCACCGCGAAAGATCGACGCGCGATAGGCGCCGCCATTGGCGGCCGGCGTCCACAGGCGCCCGTATTCGACCACCACTTCCATGCGGGCGTCGCCACGATCGGGGCGGAACAGCACGGTAAACGGCGTGTCGGGTGAATCGACCCGGATGCAGCGCTGTTCGAACTTGCCGATCGGCGACACGAACGCACCCATGTCGCGCCCCTGCCCCATGGCAAAACGCTGCTTGCGCCCAGGCCATTCAATCTCGACGCGCCAGTCATCGGCAGCGTTCGCGGCAGGCGCGACGGCAAGCGCGGCGCTGCCGGCGAGGAACGATCGACGTTTCATGCGGATGGACCCAACGGTTGGAAACTACTTCGACGTCACGCCGCGAGCCGCCGCAGCATGGCCTTGACGCCGCCCAGCGAAAGCGGGCGGTGGGCGTCGATCCAGAGTTGTTCGTCGATCGTGGTCGCGAGGCTGCGCTTGTAACGCGCCTCACCAGCGAGAAAATCGTACTCGATCAGGCCGCGCGCACCGTAATGGCGCATCGCGGCGAGATGCGCGATCAGGCCCGGCTTCGCCTTGGGATCGGCCCCCGACTCGTTGGTCAGATCGACGCCGGCTTGATAGGCAAGCACGCGGCCGCGCCACAGGAAGCTGTAGAGATGCGCCAGCACGTGCCCGCCGGCGCGCACCGTCAGGATCTCGGCCTGCCCGAGCGGCACCGCGCGCCGCAGCAGCGTACGATGGAAACGAACGAACGCTTCGGTCGCGAACGCACCCGGCTCGCCGCGCGCGATCCAGCTGCGCTGATGCAACTTGGCCAGCGCGTCGAGCCGCGCCAGCTGCACGCCGACATCGCCGCCCGCTTCGACCGTCACCGCGCCCGCTTCTTCGGCGCGGCGCTGGGCGCGGCGAGTCTGGGTGCGGAAATTGGCGCTGGTCGCGGCCAGCGGATCGCGGTCGAGCCGCGCCGCGAAATTGGGCCGCGGCACCACGGTCTGCAGCGGCCGCACGCGCGACAGGGCGCGCCGGTGCGCGGCGTCGGCCCCGGCGACCGACCACAG
>JAQGIE010000188.1 GCA_028291365.1 Rhodospirillales bacterium | reverse complement strand
TGGTTCCGATCAGGCCCGGCACAATGTTGTAAGCCGTGAGGTTCTCGGGATTCCATTTGCGCTGCACGATCACGTTGAACGGCGGCTGCACCGGTGTGGTGCGCAGCGCGTCGGGCAGGTCGCGATTGAGCACGGTCGGGTTGATCGCGGTGATCGCGGCCAGCGCGTTGCCGATCGCGGTGGGGTCGGTCGCGTCGGCTTCGAGCAGCACCGACGGACGTTCGCCGCGATCGACCTGGCGGCTGAAATCGGGTGGCACGGTCAGGGTGAATTGCGCTTCGCCGCGGGCCAGGCGCCGGGCGGCGTCGTCTTCGCTGACGGGACCGTCGAAGCGGAAATAGGCGCTGTTGGCGAGCGCCTGCGTAATGGTGCGCTCATAGACCGAATGGTCGCCGCTGACGAGCGTGGTCGGCAGGTATTTCGGATCGGCATTGATGGCGAAGCCGAACAGGAACAGCTGCACGAGCGGCATCGCCAAGGTCAGCGCGACCGTGCCGGGGTCGCGCCGCATCTGCAGGAATTCTTTGTGCAGCATGGCGACGAAGCGGGCGCATCTGATCATGCCGATTCTCCTGCCGGCGCGCCGGACGATGCGAGCAGGTGAATGAACACGTCTTCCAGCGTCGGCTCGGTTTCCTCGATCGTGAGGTCCGCGCGCTGCTGCAACGGCTGCAGCGCGCGGACCACCGCCTCGCGATCGGTGCCGCTGACATGCAGCGCCTGGCCGAATGCGGCGACGGAGTCGATGCCGGGCGCGTCTTTGAGAAGTTGCGCCGCCTGCGTGACGCCGTGCCCGGTCGCGCGCCAGGTCGAGATATGCGCCTGGCCGACGACTTCATCGGCGCTGCCCTGCACGATCAATCGTCCGTCGGCGAGATAGACGATGCGGTGGCAGCGTTCGGCCTCGTCCATGTAGTGCGTCGAGACCAGCACGGTGAGTCCATCGGCGGCCATCTCGTGAATCAGGTCCCAGAATTCACGCCGCGCTTTGGGATCGACGCCGGCGGTGGGCTCGTCGAGCAGCAGCAGCTTGGGCCGGTGCAGAATGCAGGCGGCAAGCGCCATGCGTTGTTTCCAGCCGCCCGACAATTGCCCCGCAAGCTGGTCGGCGCGATCGGCAACGCCCATCCGGTCGAGCATGTCGCGGATGGCGCGATCGCGATCGGGGATGTCGTAGAGACGCGCGACGAATTCGAGATTCTCGGCGACGGTGAGATCCTCGTAGAACGAGAATTTCTGCGTCATGTAGCCGATCCGGGTGCGGATCTTCAGCGCGTCGCGGCGCAGATCCAGTCCGAGACAGGTGCCTTCGCCGTCGTCGGGCGTCAGCAGGCCGCACAACATGCGGATCGTCGTCGTCTTGCCGCTGCCATTGGCGCCGAGAAAGCCGCAGATCTGTCCAACCGCCACCTGCAAGGTGAGGTCCTTCACCACCTCGCGGTCGCCGAAACGCTTGCGCAGATGACGAACGTCGATCGCTAGCTCGCGCGCGGGCGCGTCAGGTTCGCGCGGATGCGCGATCGACTCGTTCATCGCGGCACCTGGCGCGGCAGCTTCACGTCGATCGGCTGGCCGGGCTTGAGCGTTGCGGCGGCATCGCGTGGCCGTGCTTCGACCAGAAAGACGAGCTTGGCGCGGATCGCTTCGCTGTAGATGACCGGCGGCGTGTATTCGGGCTGGGGCGCCACGAACGAAATCGCGGCCTGCAAGCCGGCCGGGCAGCTGTGGCACGACAGATCGACCGTGTCGCCGACGCGCACGCGCGCGAGTTCAGTCTCGGGCACGAAGAAGCGGATCAGCAGATTGGGCGGCGGCAGCAGAGACACGACGGGATAGCCCGCATCGACATGCTCGCCCGGCCGCGCCAGCGTGTCGGCGACCAGCGCGTCGGCCGGGGCGACGACGTCGCGCTGCGCCAACCGCCATTCGGCTTCGGCGAGCGCCGCCTCGGCCGCCTTCACCGCGCTGCGCTGGGCTTCGATCGCGTCGATGCGCGCGGCGAGACGCACGGTATCGAGTTTGGCCGACGCGGCGTTGAAGCGCGCCACCGTCGAACGCGCCTCGGCGCGCAGTTGGTCGACATGCTGGCGCGTGTCGAAGCCGCCTTTGAGCAGCGCTTCACCGCGAACGAGATCGGTCTGGGCGCGGTCGCGCGCCGCAGTGGCGTCGTGGACGTCGGCCTGGGCGGCGGCGACTTCGCTGGGCCGTCCGCCTTTTTCCAAATCGGCGAGGGTGAAGCGCGCCTGTTCCAGCCGGCGCGCAGCCTCGTCGCGCGCGGCGCGATCGCCCTGGTCGTCCTGGGTGAAGAGTTTTTGCCCGACCTTGACCTGATCGCCGCGACGCACCGACACCGCGGTGAGCAGGCCCGACTGGACCGGCGCGACTTTGACGTATTCGGCCTCAGCGTAGCCTTGCACGGTCGAGATCGTTTCGTCGCGCAGCAGATAGCGCGCGAGCAGGACGATCGCGGCGAGCGCCGCAATGCCAAGGATGACGAAGCGCCTGTTCATCGTGGCTCCGGCGCGAGGGCACGCAGCAAAAATTCGAGATGCTGGTTCAGCACCGCGCGGGGATCGAACTGGATCTCGACATGCGGGGCCAGCGAATGCTGCCACTGCGCCATCATCAGGAACGGCGCCACGATCAGCGGCAGCGTCTGCGGAATGTCGAGCCGGCGGAATTCGCCGCGCGCCATGCCGCGTTCAAGCACGCGGGTCAGAATTCCAAGGCCGCGCTTGACCACCGTGTCGGCGTAGAAGCGCGCGATGGCAGGGAAGTTGCCCGCTTCGCTGATGACGATTTTGGGAACGCAGCCGACTTCGCTTTCGACGATATGCGCGAAGCGCTCGACCATCGGCCGCAGCAAATCCGGCGTCGGCCCGTCATAGGTCGCGATCAATTGCTCGATCGCGTCGATATTGGGCACCACCGACTCCTGCACGACGGCGCGGAACAGCGACTCCTTGTTCTCGAAATAGAGATAGAGCGTGCCCTTGCTGATGCCGGCCTCGGCGGCGACGTCGTCGAGCCGCGTCGCCGCGAAGCCGCGCTGCGCGAACAGATGCAGCGCCGCGCGCACGATCTCCTGCGGGCGCGCCTCTTTGCGCCGGGCCCGCACGGGGCGGGGTTCGGGGTCTGACATGCTCTCCTACTAACTGACCAGTCAGTCAGTAGTTCCGAATGCGGTTTCCGGTCAAGGGGCGTGAAACCGGGGGGCGGCCGGCAAATGCGCCTGTCGTCATGCCCGGGCTTGTCCCGGGCATCCACGCGATTGGTGAGTCACAAGTAGCGTGGATGCTCGGGCCAGGCCCGAGCATGACGGAGAAGAAAAGGGCGGCAGCGGAGAGTGCCGCTGTTGAAAAGAAAAAGGCGGGTCTCGCGACCCGCCTTTTTCAGCTCAAACCTGTCCGTGACAGTGTTTGTATTTCTTGCCGCTGCCGCACGGGCAGGGCGCGTTGCGTTGCACCTTGCCGTAGACATCGGCGTCGCTACGCGGTGCGAAACCGCCCAGGCCGTCGGTGCCGGTGGCGGCGAGCTCGTCGCTGCCAAAGCCGATCGCGGCGGGATCCTGCCGCGTCAACTGCATCTGCGCCTCGAGTTCCTGCCGGCGCAGCTGCTCCTGTTCGAAATCTTCCATCGAACGCAGCTCGACATGGCTCAGCAGGCGCGTCACCTGCTCGCGCACGCCGTCGATCATCGCGGCGAACAGTTCGAAGGCTTCGCGCTTGTACTCGTTGAGCGGATCGCGCTGACCGTAGGCGCGCAGATTGATGCCCTGGCGCAGATGGTCGAGCGACAGAAGGTGATCCTTCCACGCCTGGTCGAGCAGCTGCAGCAGAATGGCGCGTTCGACCTGGCCGAACTGCTCGTAGCCGTACTGCTCGCGCTTGCCCGCGACGCGCGCGTCGGAGGCCTTGAGGATGCGCTCCCTGATCTCTTCGTCGGCGATGCCTTCTTCCGCCGCCCATTCCTGAATCGGCAGGTCGAGGCCGATGAATTCACGCACGTCGTTTTCGAGGTCCTGCGTGTCCCACTGTTCGGCATAGGCCTTGGGCGGAATGCGGCGCGTCACCAGCCCGTCGATCACGTCGCGGCGCATGTCGTCGACGATCGGCGACGCGTCGGCCGCCGACATCACGTCCTTGCGCTGCTCGTACACGACCTTGCGCTGGTCGTTCATCACGTCGTCGTATTTGAGCAGGTTCTTGCGCACTTCGAAGTGCTGCGCTTCGACCTTCTTCTGGGCGCGCTCGATGGCCTTGTTCAGCCACGAGTGCATGATCGCTTCGCCCTCCTGCAGGCCGAGGCGCTGCAGCATGACGTCCATGCGCTGCGATCCGAAGATGCGCATCAGGTCGTCTTCGAGGCTGATATAGAATTTCGACGCGCCGGGATCGCCCTGACGGCCCGAACGGCCGCGCAGCTGGTTGTCGATGCGGCGGCTTTCATGCCGCTCGGTGCCCAGCACGTAGAGACCGCCGGCCTGGCGCACGACTTCGCGCGCCGCTTCGATCTCGGCCCGGATCGTCGCTTCCTTGGCGGCTTTTTCGGCTTCGTCGGCGATATCGACGGTTTCCTGTGCGACGCGCATCTCGACGTTGCCGCCGAGCTGAATGTCGGTGCCGCGGCCCGCCATGTTGGTGGCGATCGTCACCGCGCCCGGACGGCCCGCCTGCGCGATGATCTGCGCTTCCTGCTCGTGGAAGCGCGCATTGAGCACCTGATGGGGGATCTTGCGCTGCTTGAACAGCTCGGCGAGCAGCTCGGACTTTTCGATCGACACGGTGCCGACCAGCACCGGCTGGTTCTTGACCCGCGCTTCTTCGACCAGCTTGACGATCGCTTCGTGCTTTTCCTTCTGGGTGCGATAGACCTCGTCGTCGGCGTCGAGGCGCGCGACGTTGCGGTTGGTCGGAATCTCGACCACGTCGAGCTTGTAGATCTCGGCGAATTCCGCCGCTTCCGTCATCGCCGTGCCGGTCATGCCGGACAGCTTGGGATACATGCGGAAGTAGTTCTGGAAGGTGATCGACGCGAGCGTCTGGTTTTCCTGCTGGATCGTCACGAATTCCTTGGCTTCAAGCGCCTGGTGCAGGCCTTCCGAATAACGGCGGCCCGGCATCATGCGGCCGGTGAACTCGTCGATGATGACGATCTTGTCGTCCTTGACGATGTAGTCGACGTCGCGCGTGAACAGCTTGTGGGCGCGCAGCGCCGACTGGGTGTGGTGCACGACATGGACGTTGGCGACGTCGTAGAGGCCGCCAGTCTCGATCAGCCCGGTTTCGCGCAGGCGGTTTTCGAGGAACTCGACGCCGGCTTCGGTCAGCGCCACCGTCTTGTGCTTCTCGTCCTTCTCGTAATGCGCATCGGCCAGTTCCGGCATCAGCACGTTCACGGCGCGGTAGAGATCGGACGAATCCTCGGCCGGACCCGAAATGATCAGCGGCGTGCGCGCTTCGTCGATCAGGATCGAGTCGACTTCGTCGACGATGGCGAAGTTGAACGGGCGCTGGACCATCTCTTCCAGCCGGAACTTCATGTTGTCCCGGAGATAGTCGAAGCCGAATTCGTTGTTGGTGCCGTAGGTGACGTCGCAGGCATAGGCGGCGCGCCGCTGGTCGTCGTCGAGCCCGTGGACGATGCAGCCGACGGTGAGGCGCAGGAAGCGATAGACCCGGCCCATCCACTCGCTGTCGCGGCTGGCGAGATAGTCGTTCACCGTCACGACGTGCACGCCCTTGCCTTCAAGCGCGTTGAGATAAACGGCGAGGGTGGCGACCAGCGTCTTGCCTTCACCGGTCTTCATTTCGCTGATCTTGCCCTGGTGCAGCACCATGCCGCCCATCAGCTGCACGTCGAAATGACGCTGGCCGAGGACGCGGCGCGCGCCTTCGCGGACCGTCGCGAAAGCCTCGGGCAAGAGATCGTCCAGCGGGGCCCCCTGCGCCAGACGGTCGCGGAAGACCCGAGTCTGACCCTGGAGCTGGTCGTCGGTCAGGGCCTGAATCTGCGATTCGAGGCTGTTGATCTGATCGACCGACCCCTGAAGCGACTTAACAAAACGCTCGTTCGAGGTCCCGAACAGCTTGCGGGCGAGGCCACCCAGCATGGGCGTGAATCCTATCGGCGGAGAAAGGGAGAACCGGCGGGAGATAGATACGGCACCTGGGCCTGTCAACGAACGTTGCCGGCCAATCCTTGCGGCGGGCCAGCCTTTCGTGGCATCCGTGCCGCCCATTTAGCGGTCACCTTCGTGCCCGCCTGTCTGTCTCGGAGCCTCCATGTCGTCGAAGAGTACGGGTGTAATCGTAGCGGTTGTCGGCGGCCTGGTCGCCGTTGTGGCCGGTTTGTGGGTCACGGGCGTGATCGGCAACAAGGGCGGCGGGGTGGCCTCGTCGCCGGTGGTTGCGGTCGCGGCGCCTGGGGCGACCGGTCCGGTGATCGCCAAGATCAACGGCAAAGAAGTTCGCGCCAGCGAGTTCGACACCTTCGTCGCGCAGCTGCCGGCGCAGCTGCAGCAGATGCCCAAGGACAAGCTGTATCCGCTGATCGTCGATGAGCTGGTCGCGACCAAGCTGATCTCGGCCGAAGCCGACAAGGCCAAGCTCGATAAGGATCCGGAAGTTCAGCAGAAGGTCGCCACTGCGCAGCAGACGATCATGCAGAACGTCTGGCTGTCGCGCACCATCAAGGGGCAGACCACCGACGCGATGCTGAAGGCCAAGTACGACGAGTTCGTGAAGGCCAATCCGCCGCAGGACGAAGTCCATGCCCGCCACATCCTGGTGAAGACCGAGGACGAAGCGAAGGCGATCATCAAGCAGCTCGACCAGGGCGCGCAGTTCGAACGCCTGGCCAAGGAAAAGTCGACCGAGCCCGGCGCCGCCGAGTCGGGTGGCGATCTCGGCTGGTTCACCAAGGACAAGATGGTGCCGGAATTCGGTGATGCGGCCTTCAAGCTCGAGAAGGACAAGTACACCAAGGTGCCGGTGCACACGTCGTTCGGCTATCACGTCGTGCAGGTGCTGGATAAGCGCAAGCAGCAACTCCCGAGCTTCGAGCAGCTGAAGCCCGATCTCGAAGCCGCGGTCGGCGAAGACGTGGTGCGCAAGGTCGTCACGGACCTGCGCAACGGAGCCAAGATCGAGAAGTTCAATCTCGACGGGACGCCGATGGCGGCCGCTGCGGCCCCTGCTGCGACGCCTGCACCGACCGCTCCGGCGCCGGCGCCGGCACCGGCGGCGCCCGCACCCGCGTCGAAGTAAGCATGGCCACCGTCGCGCCGGGGCGCGAGGCCCCGCCGGTCTCGCCCCTGGCGCCGACGGCGCCAGTCGATCTCGCTCCGTTGGCCGGGGTCCGGCTGGCCTCGATCGCCGCCGGGCTCAAGAAAAAGCAGGGCGTCCTCGATCTGATGCTGATGGAGTTCGCACCCGGCACCACGGTCGCCGGCGTGCTGACCACGTCGAAATGCCCGTCGGCGCCGGTCGACTGGTGCAAAAACAATCTCGGCAAGGGCAAGGCGCGCGCCTTCGTCGTCAATGCCGGCAATGCCAATGCGTTCACCGGCAAAGCCGGCGACCGCACGGTCGAACACACGGTCGACGCGGTGGCGAAAGCGCTCGGCGCCAAGGCGCCCGAGATCTTCGTCGCTTCCACCGGCGTCATCGGTCAGCCGGTGCCGCAGGACTGGATCGCCAAACACGTTCCCGATCTGATCAAGAAGCTGACGCGCGACGGCTGGCACGCCGCGTCGGAAGCAATTCGCACCACCGACACGTTCGCCAAGCGCGCCACGCGCACCACGCGCATCGGCTTCGAGACGGTGACGATCCACGGCATCGCCAAAGGCTCGGGTATGATCGCGCCCGACATGGCGACCATGCTCGCCTTCGTCGCCACCGACGCCAAGCTGCCGGCCGAGGTGCTGCGCGCCTTGCTGAAAAGCGGAGCCGACAAGAGCTTCAACTGCATCACCGTGGACAGCGACACCTCGACCAGCGACACGCTGCTGCTGGCCGCGACCGGCCAGGCGACGCACGCCAAGATCGCCACCGCGACCGACGCCAACCTCAAACAGTTCCGCATTGCGCTCGACGAGCTGCTGCTCGACCTGGCGCTGCAGGTGGTGCGCGACGGCGAAGGCGCGCAGAAGCTGATCCGCATCGACGTGACCGGGGCGACGTCCCCCAAATCGGCCAAGGTGATCGCGATGTCGATCGCCAACTCGCCGCTGGTCAAAACCGCGATTGCGGGCGAAGACGCCAATTGGGGTCGCGTCGTGATGGCGGTGGGCAAGGCCGGTGAGCCGGCCGATCGCGACAAGCTGTCGATCGCGTTCGGCGGCACGCAGATCACCAAGAACGGCCAGATCGTCGAAACCTACGACGAGAAGCCGGTCGCCGAGCATATCAAAGGCCAGGAGATCCATATCGAAGTCGATCTCGGCCTGGGCAAAGGTGCAGCGACGGTTTGGACCTGCGACCTCACGCACGGCTATATCGACATCAACGGATCGTATCGCAGCTAGAAATTCCGCGCGTAAGCGGGGATCCACGCGTCAGACGCTCCGACCTTGTCGGCATCGGCCCCCGTTTTCACGCGGGATGACGCAGAAAGCCCGTGCTGAACCACGGTACCGCGGCGACCAGCACGATCGCGATCAGCATCGCGGCCAGATACGGCACCATGTTGCGCATGGCGCGATCGGGCGAGACGCGGCCGATCGCGCAGGCGGTGTAATAGCCGTAGCCGAACGGCGGGGCGAACAGGCCGAGACCCATCGAGAGCAGCACGACCATCGCGTAA
>JAQGIE010000176.1 GCA_028291365.1 Rhodospirillales bacterium | reverse complement strand
CAACACCTGGCAGCGAATGGTCCCGTCCCACGCACCGGCGGGCTGGTCTGGAAGGTGAAGTGCTTGCCTTTCACCGGCTCGAACCCGGTCGGCGCCATCAGCTAGCGGCCGATGAGCTCGCCGGTGGTCAGCGTTTTCCAGATCGTCTCCGGCGCGTGTGGAAAGACTTCGTCGACCACGATCTGTTGCGTGTCGGTTTTCAATGCGGCGTCGTTCATGGATCGATTTCCTTGAGGAGGGTTCGGAGGTCGGCGAACCGCTCACGCCAGAAGACGCCGTAGTGGCTCATCCAATCGAGAAGTGGGCCGAGCCCCTTCGGCTCGGCGCGATAGAAAACGTTGCGGCCTTGCGCGCGGTCGGTGATCAGGCCCGCCTGCTTCAGCGAGCGCAGATGTTGCGAGACCGCCGACTGCGTCACGCCGGCACCGCGCGTCAGTTCGACGACGCTGATCTCGCCGGTTTGGACGATCCGCTCAAACACCGCGCGCCGCGTTGGATCGGCGAGCGTGCGCATGACCGCGGTAACGGCAGCTGCTTCAGTCATGCGGACCGATTAGCGACCGCTAATCAATTAGTCAATGCTAATTTATCGGCTGAAGCGCCTTCGCGGACCAGCTCGCGGTGGCCAGCGAACTTCGCCGTGAATCGTCGGCGCGGTGACGGATCCCATCGCAGAACGAAGATGAAAGGCGCGATGCAAACTCGCCGACGCCGAAGCGCGCTGGCTGGCGCGGAGTCGCTCGACCCAATTCATCGCACCGGTCGTAACGCCGGTTCAACAGGACGTTGACGGCGGGACGCGCGCGGTCAACATACGAGCGCGAACCCGGTTCAGCCGGGATCGAATTCTCGGTGTTGTTGGTTCTTTTTATTTACCGAGTCTGCGTCGGATTATTTTTCCTGCCCAGGTACGTACGATTCGATCTAACTAGCTCGACTCCGTCTGGTTTTTTCGCCGTTTCGACGAGCGCGAGCAAACGAGCGGGACAACGTCGCGTTCTCAATTCGTCGCGCTGAAGCGTGATTCATCGCCGAGTCCGCTTCGCCGCCGCGCCCTTCGCGCGCAACAGGTGTCGGACAAAATTTGACGCCTCGATTCTGGCAGCCTTCGCCGGCGGCGCTTTGCCTCGCGTGGCCCTTTTATTGCCTGCTTTCTGGGCGTCTCGGCCGCAAGAACAACGAGCCGAGTTCCCTCCAACGGAGACCCGAAATGAAGGCACAGCTCCTTACCGGTGCGGCTGTCGTTGCGTTGCTGCTCGGCTTCGCGGACGTCGCGCAAGCGCAGGTCACATCGACGACGACAGCCGCTCGCGATGCCAGCTCCACCAACACGGACAGCTCGGCGAAGACGACGACCACCACCACGACCGACAGCCGCGATCAGTCGAACCGTTCGACCAACACGTCGAATTCGAACAATGACAACTCGAACCGCTCGACCACAACGACGGACAACTCCAACCGGTCGACGAACACGACGACCACGACGGCCTCCAACCAGACGCTGAGCGGTCAGGTTTCGGGTGTGAGCTTCAACCTGAACAGCACCAGCAGCACGGCCGGATCGGCCGCCACCGGCGCGATCACCAACAGCGGCGGCTCCTTCTCGGGCTTCTCGGGCGTGCAGACGTCGATTGCGAATACGGGCTTGGGCTCGGTCAACCAGGCCGGCACCTCGCTGGCCGCCAACGCCAACATCACGTTCGGTCACTGATCTCTTTCGCTGCGACCGGCGATGCACCCGCATCGCCGGTCTCCCGATCGCGAAGGAGAAGAACATGCAGTACGCATCGATTGTGATTGCCGTCGCGGTCGTGGCCGCGGCGACGTCACCCGCGCCGGCAGCCGACAAGGACCTGTTCGCGCGGCCGGCGCTCCATGCCGACGAGCTGGCCAGGCTCACGGGCGGCGAAGTGCCGAACCAGGGAACGATCACCTCGCAGACCGTTACCGCCATTTCGAGCGGCAACAGCATCACCGGTGCCGCGATCGGCTCCGGCGACATCGCCCTTACGCAAGGGGCGCTGTCGGGATTCAGCGGCATCGGCAATTGGGTGATCAATACCGGGCACAACAACACGCTGCAGGGAACACTGAGCGTCAGCGTGGTGTCCGGACGATGAAACGCATCGCGATCTCCGCGACGGTCGCGATGTTCCTGCACGCCGCCGCGCCGGCACGAGCCGATGAGGTTCGGCTGGCCGGCGGCGATGTCGGCGGCAGTTTCGCGGTGCGCGTCGTGTCGTGGCGCGAGATGCCGTTTCGCACCGTGGTGCGGCAGCGCTTCGATTTCAGTTGCGGTTCGGCCGCGGTGGCGACGCTGCTGCGCCATCACTATGGCCGCGACACCAGCGAGGAAGCGGCATTCCGCTCGATGTATGCGCGCGGCGACCAGGCCCGCATCCAGCAGGTCGGTTTTTCCCTGCTCGATATGAAACTGTTCCTCGAGCGCGAGGGGTTCGAAGCCGACGGATGGCGGATCACACTCGACGAGCTGGCGGCGGCTGCCGTGCCCGTCATCACGCTGCTCGACGTCGAGGGGTACAAACATTTCGTCGTGGTGAAGGGGCTGCGCCAGGGCCGGGTGCTGCTCGGCGATCCGGCGCGCGGCCTGTTGCAGATGCCGGCCGACGACTTCGCGCGCAGCTGGACCGGGGTCGTGCTCGCCATACGCGGTGGGCCCGGCAGCGACGGCGCGCGCGACCGCTTCAATCGCGACGCTGAATGGCGCGGGCGCACCTCGCCCTTCGGTTCGATCATGCCGGCTTCCGCCGCGACCTTGATGCGCGATACGCCGACCCTGTGGCAGGTGACCACCACCTTCTCGCTCGATCAGGTGCTGCGATGAGGATCTCCGCCCTTGCACTCGTCGCCGCTTTCGCACTCGCGCCCGCCCTTCCGCTGCATGCCGCGCAACGTCTCGCGGACGCCGAACTCAACGAGATGCGTGGCGGCTTTTCCATCGACGGGGTCGAAATCAGCCTGGGGGTCGTGCTGCGCACGGTGGTCGATGGACGCGTCGCGCTCGAGACGCGCATGACGCTGGACGCGAATGGCAGCCAGGTGCAGCGCCTTGCCGGCGCCGGCACGACACCATTCACCGCCGCCAACGCAACGCGTATCCGGGTCGACCTGGCCCCGGGTGCCGACGGCGTGCTGCTCAACAACGGTGCCACGGCGGTGCTGCACCAGATCGAACCCGGCCGGCTCGGCAGTTTCGTGCTCAACACGGCCGACGGGCAGAATGTGCGCCAGGACACCTCGGTGACGCTCACCATCCCTGCCCTCGCCCAGCTCCAGACCGGCTGGAACAACGATCTCGCGGGCTTCCGGCTCGGCAGCGACGTCCAGGCGGCGCAGGCGGCCGCGCTGCGCCGCTAGCAGCGCTGTCGAAAAACGCTGTCTGCAAGGAATTTTCTTCGTCAGAGATCGCAGATTTCATCACAGAGAACGCAGAGAACGCGGAGAACACAGAGGGACTGCAACGACCGACGACCAGACTCGGTTTTGATCGACGCGCGCAAGCGCGCGTCAGGAACTCAATCGAAAACCATGCGCATCGGGCCACACGACGGGCACCTCTGTGTTCTCTGCGTTTCTCTGCGTCCTCTGTGGCAAATGCTTTACGGCGACCCGAATGCCCGCAAATCGCAAACCGATCGAGTCTTTCCTCAGCCGCCGGCTACGGCGAAAAGGTGAAGGGCACGCGCAGGATGAAGCGCATGTCCGGCGCGTCGCTGGTGGCGCCGAACTCGAAGCCGGCGTTGATATACGTGCGCTGCGACAGCCGGTAGGACAGGCCCATCGTCATCGCGCCGACATGCAGGCTGGTCGAGCGCTGCCTCGTATCGTTGAGCTGCGTGTGCGTGCCGTACAGGAAGTTGTGGCGGTACCCGAGCGAGAAGGAGAAATCCTGATTCAACGCGAAACCGAACCCCAGCCCGATGCCGATCGAATCGCCCGGATCGACCTCGCCGACCAGCACGCCGCCGATCGTCTTACCGATCGTCTTCGGCATGTTGTAGAGATAGCTGAAGCTGCCATAGAGCACGACCGGGTCGGACGGCAGCAGCGCGGTCAAACCGCCTTCGATGCCGGGAAAGCCCGAGCCGGTATTGAGCCGCTGCGCGATGCCGAACTCGTCGCGCGGAATCTCGAACGGGCTTGAGCCCGTATCGCTCTTGTAGCGAACACTGCCGACCAGCACCGGCCAGCCGTTCAGACCGCGATTGAGCTGGTAGCGCGCGCCCAGTTCGACGTCGCCGAGCTCTCGCCCGTCGAGCGAGATGTTGCGCGACACGGTCTGGTCGCGCTGCTGCAAGGTGGTGATGCGATCGGCGCGATAGACATAGGGCACGCGGGCTTCGAATTCGAGCCGGTCGGTCGCGCCGTAGCGCAGCGTGGCGACGCCGACCAGCGTATCGCGGCTCGCGTCGGACGCTTCGATGACGCCGAGCTGCACGCCCGCCGTCACCTCGATGCCGCGAAACACGAGCCGGTTCTGCGACGAGCGCGTATATTCGATCGACGGCTCGATCACGAACTGGTTCTTGCGCAGCAGGACGGAAACGTCCTGCGGCAGGGCTGCGTATTCCGGGGCGATTTCGGGCGCCTTGGGCGCTTCGCCGACGGGACCGCCGGGCAGCTCGGCGCTCCGCTCCTGTGCGCTTCCGGCGCCGCGCAAGGCAGCCAGTCGCCGGTCGTCGAAGCGCACCGCGGTTCGGGTCTCCAGGTCGCGCTGCTGCCGCGCGAGCTGGGCGCGCTGCTCGGCCAGCGACGCGGCCTGCGCTGCCAGGGCCTTCTCCTGCGCGCTGAGCCGGTCGGCCTGTCGGGCCAGCTCACGACGGAGCTGCGCCAGTTCCGCCGCGAGATCGGGATCGGCGGCGTGCGCCATCGAGGGCAACGCCGCGAGCAGGACGATCGCAGCGGCCCGAGGCAAGGGCAAAGACCGCACGCGAACGCACGAGTCCAAGGCAGGTCCTCACGTTCACAGCGTTGCGCGTCGGGAGGATCCCGGCGCATCGGTCGAGGAACGTGCATGCCTCTCCGGGCGTCCCGCGAACCCGAATCGGGTGTCTGCTAGGCGGGGAGCATCGCTGCCGGCTTACCCCTCCAGCAGCTTCGCCTTCTCGCGCTGGAAGCGCTCGGCCATCTTGTTGAGTTCGTCTTTTGAAAATTCGGCGTGGGCGCGCTCGAACCCGTCGCTCTCTTCTTCCTTGACGTGGTGGCGCAGCACTTCCTGCAGCACCTGCGCGCGCGCCGTCCATTTCTCCGAAGTCTTGTCGCGCATCGCCCACAATTTATCGAGCTGCTCGGCCAGGACCTCGTGCTCGACGTCGCCTTCGAACGCGAACAGGCGCGACGCTTCCTCGTCGCTCTTGTCGAGCTTGCGATAGAGCACCCTCGCCTCGGCCTCGGCATGCGCCTTGAGCTCGGCGCGGACCCGCGCGAACAGCTCGCGCCGCTCGGCGGCATCATCGCTGTCCAGCACGCGCTGCAGCAGCTTGTCCACCGCTTCATGGTCGCGATGCAGGTCGGCGAGAATGCCTTCCCGAACGCCCAGCAATTCCTTCAACGCCATCTCGCCCGCCTCGTTTGCGTTCCCGATTCCATGCCAACGCCGCAGCGGCGCCGACATTCCACGACAGGCGGTCCCGAACGGGATCGCCGAAACGCGGCCGGCCGCGTGTCGGCGCGACATCCATTAAGCCTCCATTCAGCGACTTGCCCGACGTGGGGAGTGCAATGCTCGACGCGCACCCGCTTTCCCCGCTTGCCTCGTCAACCCCCGTCCGCGGCTTGATCTGGACCGGGCTGCTGCTGGGGTCGTTCGCCTTCGTGCTGGTCGGCGCGGCGGCTGGCGTGGTGATCTGGCAGACGCGCAGCGCGATCCTGACCCAGGCGGAAACCGACGTCGCGGAGGACCGGCGCCTGCTCGTCGAGCAGACGCACGCCTTCCTCGCGGCAAGCGACGCCACCTTGCAGCTGGTCGCCGAACGGATCGCGGCGGGCACGCTCACGCCATTCGGCAGCGAGGCTGAGCGGCAGCGCACCCATTCGGCGCTGAATGAGATGCGGCTGCAATTCGCGCAGCTCGACTCGCTCGCCGTGGTCGATGAAAACGGCTTCTTCGCCGTGACCAGCCAAAGCTGGCCGACGCCGCGGCGCAACCTCAGCGCCATGCCCGAATTCGGCGCGGTCGCGACCGGCGGCGAACCAGGCATGCGGATCGGCGCGCCGTCCCGGCGGCAGGAGGGAAATTTCGTCTTCCATCTCTGGCGGCCGCTGCACGATTCGAGCGGCCGGTTTCGCGGCGCGGTGATCGCCACCATCGACACGTCGGTGCTCGAAGAAATTTACGCCATGCTCGATCCCGGCGCCGAATCGTCGGTGGTGCTGTTTCGAACCGACGGCGTACGGATGGCGCGCTTTCCGCACGTCGGGCCGCCGCCCGGTCTCCCCATGCCCGCCGAGACGATGCGCGACGCGGCGTCACCCGACCGCGGCCTCGTCCAGTACAGCCGGACCGGCGGCAAGCTGCAGCTCAGTGGCGTGCAGCGCGTCCACGACCTGCCGCTGGTGCTGCAGGTCACGCGCTGCGAAACCCGGCTGCTGGCGCGCTGGCGCCAGCTCGCCCTGCTCACGGTCGGACTGGCAGCGGCATCGATGGCGGCGATCGCGGCGATGACGTGGCTGTTGGTGCGTCGCTCACGCGCCCAGCAGCGCTGGGCGCTGGCGCTCGGCACCGCGCGGTCGCGCGCCGAAGACGCCAACCGCGCCAAGAGCGAATTCCTGGCGCATATGAGTCACGAGCTGCGCACACCGCTGAACGCGGTGCTCGGCTTTGCCGACCTGATCCGGCAGCAATTGGTGCCGACGCGCGCCCACGAATATGGCGAGTCGATTCATCACGCAGGCGCGCACCTGCTCGCGCTGGTCAACGACCTGCTCGACCTGCACCGGATCGAAGGCGGCACCTACCCGCTCGAACGGCAGCGCGTCGAAGCCGCTGCGGCGCTCGACGATGCGCTCGGTCTGGTAGCGCCGTTGGCTGAACGGCGCGGCGTACGCCTGTCGCGCGACGCCGTCGCGACGCCCGAAACGGTCTTCGCCGATCCGAAGGCGCTGCGGCAATGCCTGTTCAACCTGCTCGGCAATGCGATCAAGTTCACGCCGCCGGGCGGCCGCGTCGACGCCTCTGTCGCCACGCTCGATGCCGATCGCGTGCGCTTCTCGATTCGCGATGAGGGGCTTGGCATTTCGGCGGCCGAACTCGACCGCATCTTCGAGCCGTTCCAATGCGGCAACGCCTCGGTGGCGAACCAGCAGCGCGGCGCCGGTCTGGGCCTTGCAATCACCAAACGTCTTGCCGGCCTGCATGACGGCGAACTCGTTCTCGCCAGTGTCGAAGGGCGGGGAACGACCGCGATGCTCGACCTGCCGCGCACCGCATGACGATGCGGCGCGCGGCAAACCGTGACTTCTTTTATCGGGATCTATCGGGCGAGTTCGTGGCCGAGCAGCGCGCCGCCGACACCGCCGGCGACCGTCGCCGCGGTCTTGCCTTCACCCTTGCCGACCTGGTTGCCGGCATAAGCGCCCGCACCGGCGCCGACGGTTTCGGCGCACGCCGCAAGCGTCAGCGGCAGCGCGACGATGGCCGCAAGCACCGCGATCCGGCGGAAATTCATGTTGGTACGCATGAGTCCTCCTGACTTGTCGCGACCATCAACACGACCCCGCCCTGTGGGTTCCCCGGTCCAGGCGCACCGCGGCCCATCCCAAGGCCATGTCGCAACGGGCGCCGTCGTCGCGCGGTGTCTTTTTGCACATGTTTGCTGCGTCCTACGCGTGATCTGACGTGCCCAGCGGCTGCCGTCCAGGCGCCCTGCATCCGCCGCGATCGGCGCCGAGATTGTACGCGTCTGGAAACCGAGGAGGTTGTGATGCGTAGGTGGAAAACTGCTCTTGCCCTGGCGCTGGTGGTCCTCCCGCTCGGCGCAGGCATCTCGGCGACGGCGCAGGCGCAGGACTCCTGGCAGCGCGATCGCTGGCAAGAACCGCGCTATGGCGAAGAACACCGCTACGGCGAAGAACACCGCGACGGCATGGATGGCCGCGATTGGGTGGACCAGTTCGAGCGTCGCCTCAATCGCATCGCGATGCGGATCGACGAAGCGGCCCGTGGTGGCGAACTGAACCCGCGCGAAGTGCGCCGCCTGTCGTGGCAGCGCGACCGCCTGATCGCGCGCGAACAGCAGGCGATCGCTGATCGTCGCCTGAGTCCCTATGAACGCGAAGAACTCGACAGCCGGCTGTACGCGCTGGCGCACCAGCTTCGCATCGACGTCGCCGACGCCTGGTAATTTAGACGCGCGAAGAAGGCGCGCTCCCGGTTTTCAGCTTTCGATCTGAAATCCGGGAGCGCCGCTCCGCTTCGCTAGGATCCGGCCGACGCCAACGAAGCGGCGAGGCGGCGGTAGTGGCGCAATCCGAGCGCCACCAGCAGCAGTGCGGGAATGCCGACGGCAAAGGCCTCGATCGTCATCGCGGTGGCGAGCGCCTGCCGTCCGCCGAAATGATCGGCGAGCAAGCCGACCAGCGGCGGCCCCACCGCCTGCCCGGTCAGGTTGATCACCAGGAAATAGACCGCGGTCGCCTGGGCGCGGATCTGGCCCGGCGCGATGAAGGTCACCGCCGCCGGTCCCGCCGCCGCCGCGATGCCCTGCGCCACGAAGGCGAAGAACAACATGCCGACCGCTTCCGGCCCGCTGTTCATCTGCGGATACAGCGCGAAGCTCGGCACGCCGATCGCGAGTCCGATCAGCAACACGCGCATGCTGGCGTCGCTGCGCCCGGCCCGGACAAAGCGCGTCGACAGCCACACCGACAGCGCGGTGCCGCCGCCACCGCCGACGAAGAACAGAAGACCGATCGCGGTGCCGACTTCGACCACCGACCAGCCGTAGGCTTCGCGGAACAGCGTGACGTTCCAGTAGGCCAGCGCGCCCAGCGTCAGCGTCGCGCCCGATCCCACGAACAAGGTGCCGAAGGCACGCCAGTTGCCGGCGATGAAACCGAGCGTGCGCCACAGCCCGGCGCGATCGAGCGAGGCATAGCCTTGGGTCCGCTCGCGCGGCGGTTCGGGCATGAACAGCCAGACCAGCGCCAGCACCAGGCCGGGAAAACCGATCAGCAGGAAGCAAATGCGCCACGGCGCCAGCTCGAATCCCTGCGACGGCGCCCATTCGGTGATGAAGCGCACCAGCCGGCTGCCGAGCAGATAGCAGATGCCGGCGCCGCCGAACGTGCCGCACATGAACAGGCCGACGGCGCGCGCGCGTCGTGCGCCTTTGAAATAGTCGCCGATCAGGCCGAGCGCGCTGGGCGACACCGCCGCCTCGCCCAGTCCGACGCCCATGCGCGACAGGAAGAAGATCGCATAGGAATGCGCCACGCCGCCCAGCATCGTCATCGAGCACCACAGCGCGATGCAGGCCGACAGGATGTAGCGGCGCGGAAACCGGTCGGCGAGCCAGCCGAACGGCAGGCCCATCACCGCGTAGAATCCGGCGAAGGCGAAACCGAACAACATGCCGACCTGGGTCTTGGTCAGGTCGAGATCGGCGCGAAACGCGTCGACCACGAGGCTCGGCAGAAAGCGATCGACATAGGAGACGAGCTGCGTCGCCATGAGCAACGCCGCGACCGTCCAGCCACGCTTCAGGTCCCCGCGAAAGCGGGGATCCACGTCTGAGCCTGGCTCAACGTTTCGATTCTGCTCGATAGCCCGCATAGGATCTCTTCTATCGCAGCAGCGACCGAATGGATCCCCGCTTTCGCGGGGAATATTCTGGATCCCCGCTTTCGCGGGGAATATTTCAGAACTTGTACCGCACCCGCACGTCCCACACGCCCGGCGAGTTCAGGAAGATGCCGGTGGTCGAGAGGAACGACACGTTATAGGCGCGGTCGAAGCAGTTCTTGCATTCGACGGTGAGCAGCCAGTTGGGCAGACGTTCCGACGCGATCGCCACCGACGCGTCCCACAAGACCTGCGTGCCGGTCCATGATCCGTCGAGCAGGTCGGAATTGCCCGCATTTCCGATGCCGTAGCCACCGTTATAGGTGAGCCCCACCGTCGGCGAGACGGTCAGCGCGTCGAAGCGCATGTCGTACGTCACCGAGCCGCTGAACGAGATGTCCGGCGCACGCACCGGCGTCGCGATGCGGCCCTTGGCATCGACGAAACCGCGATTGCACTCGGCGGCGACGTTGGCGGTGTTGTTGGCCAACAGCGCAACGTTGCAGTTGCGCTGCTGCGCCGCCACGTCGGCCGAGATGTTGGTGTAGCGCGCATGCTGCACGCCGAGATTGCCGTTGAACCGCAGCTGGTCGGTCGCCAGCCACGTCACCTCGAACTCGCCGCCATAGTTGCGCAGGTCGGCCGGGTTGGTGGTGGTGAAGAAGCGCGTGCCGTTGGAGATGAAGGCCGCCGAGATCTGCTCGTCCTGCGTATAGGCGTAGAAGCCGGTGACGTTGACGCGCAGGCGCTTGTTGAACAGGTCGGCGCGCATGCCGACTTCTTCCGACCAGACGCGCTCGGGCTTGAAGGAAAGGAAGGCGTTGTTGGCCAGCGCACGCCCGTTCCAGCCGCCCGACTTGGCGCCGCGCGTCGACGAGACATAGAACATCACGTCGGGATCGTACTGATACGACAGCGCGAAGCGCGGCGTGATGAAATTGGCGTGCAGCTGGGTCGGGATGCCCGCGGCGATGATGCCCGCCGTGTTGAGGTCGGGACCCAGCCCGCCGGCATTGCGGCGCACGTCCAGCTTTTTCTCTTCATGCGTGAAGCGCAGCCCGACCGTCGCGGTGAGCTGGTCGGTCAGCTTGTAGTCGCCCTGCGCATAGGCCGCTTCGGTGTCGAGCACGTTGCGGACGGTGCGGTCGCCGGTGATGGTCAAGCCGGTCGCGGTTCCGGTGCCGGTGCCGAGATCGGTGATGTTGCGCTCGCGCAGGAAATACAGGCCGCCGACCCAGGTCAGCCGGTCGTTGAACGACTTGCCCGACAGTTTGAATTCCTGGCTGTACTGCTCCATCAGGCCTTGGTCGAGCGTCGGCGAACCACCCCATGGCACCGGGTTCGGCGCCGCGAAGGTCGAATCGATCAGGTAGTTCTGGTCGGTCTTGCGATAGCCGGTGATCGAATTGATCGACACCGGGCCGAGATCGTAATTCACGTTCAACGTCACCGCGGTCAGCTTGGTCAGGTCGGTGAGGTCGTTGTTGACCTTGTTGCCGGTGAAGCCAAAGCGCGCCAGATAGCCTTTGGTGAGGCCGGAATAGACGGTGCGGTCGCCGGTGACCGGATCGATCCGGTTCAGGATGTTGCCCATGTCCTGGTAGGCATAAAAGGCCGACAGGTCGACGGTGAGATCGCTCGACGGCAGAAAGCGCAGATCGGCGCGCACGCCGAACGAATCCTGGCCGTTGAGATCCCTGCCCGTCGTCTTCTGCCTGGCCCAGCCGTCGCTGTCGACTTTGTAAGCCGAGATCTTGCTCAGCACCTTGGCGTCGATCGGCAGGTCGACCGAGGCGCGGAACTCGCGGTCATTGAAGCGGCCGTAGGACGCTTCGGCATAGCCGCCGAAATGATCGGCCGGCTTGCGCATGATGATGTTGATGGCGCCGCCCGTCGTGTTGCGGCCGAACAGCGTGCCTTGCGGGCCGCGCAGCACTTCGATCCGTTCGACGTCGAACAGATTCATGTTGTTGCCGTTCTGGCGTGACAGGAAGACGTCGTCGACATAGGTGCCGACCGGGACGTCCTGGGTCGGGAAGCTCTCGGTATTGCCGACGCCGCGAATATAATACGTCGCCGACCCGCCCAGCCCGACATTGTTGTTGCCGATCAGGTTGGGCACGACGCGGACCAGATCGACGGTCTGCCGGATCTGCAGCTGCTGCAGGTCGGTCGCGGTAAAGGCGCTGACCGCCAGGGGCACCGACTGCAGCTGCTGCTCGCGGCGTTGCGCCGTGACGGTAATTTCTTCGAGCTGTGCCAAGGCCTCGGTCGAAACGAGCATCGTGCTCGCCAGCAGCATCGTCGCGTAAATCCGATTCATATCCCAGCTCCCGTTCCCATGTCTTTTTTCGTCATCAACATCACAAGGCGCGCGTCCCTCACGCCCCAGCTCGCTCGTTCGACCGTCGGCGTGTCGCGCACCTCACCACCAGGTCGGCCCCGGCGGCGTCTCGCCGCGCGCCGTGTCGAGTTCGGGCGGCAGCACCGGTTCGTAGGGCGGCCACCACGAAAAATTGCGTTCGGGCTCGACATATTCAGTCGTGAGACCGCCGCCTTTGGTGCGGAAGAAATAGAGATTGCCGGTGAGCGACCCGTACGGGCCGTGCGGCACCAAAGCAGGCCGCCAGAAATACGCACCTGGCCGCATCACGCCGCGATTGCCGTGCACCTCGCCGCTCAGCAGATACATTTCTTCGACCGTCGGATGGATTTCGGCGCGCTCGGCCCAGCGCAGCGGCAAGGTGCCGAGGATCCACGTCGTGTCCTTGGTCGCCGGATCGGTGTAGAGGAGCTTGCGTCCGGCACCGGGCGGAAACTCCGGATGAAAATTTCCGGTATAGGGCACGTTCATCGCGTCCTGGATCGTCACCAGCCGCGCTTTGTCGTAGTCGCGCGGCGCACAGCGTGCGGGCGTGCGGTCGAAGAAGGTCAGCACGACCGCACCATCCGGCGCGCTGCGCGCACCGGCATCGTATCCGGCGGGAAAATGCGCGAAGCCGAGCTTGCCGTAGCGCGTGCCGCCGATCTCGATCGCGCCGTCGAGCACGAGAAATTCCTCGTCGCAGCTCGATGCGGCGGCCGGCGCGGTCCAGCCCGCCGGATAGCGCAGGATCACGCTGGCGGCGCCGGTCTCGGCATCGCGGCTCAGCACGCGAACGCTGGCGCCCGGCGCGGTGGCCAGGCCCTCGTCGCGAGTCCACGCGATCTTTTGCGACTGGACGAATTCGATCCAGGGACGCGTCAAGCTTTTCTCTCCTCGGCTTCGTGTCGGGTCGGCGTGCGCGGGTCGTCGCTCTCGCGCAGCACGCGCATCAGTTTCAGCATCGAGCGCGCCAGCGCAGCGGCGACGGTCTCGCGCGTCAGCGGCGCCTCGGCGGCCTGGTTGATCTCGATCTCGGTGGTGATCCCGGCGCGGATCAGCGCCGCCTCGAGCGCGATGCGCGCGCTGCGTTCGGCGTGGAGCTGCGACGCGAGTTCGAATACCAGCGCGGCAAGGCGACCCGAATCGAGGTCGGGCGCCAACGGATCGTCGCTCATTCTGTTTCTCCCGCCTGCGCGGGGGAGGGCATCTCCGCCTCGAGCACCGCCCAGGGGAAATGCCATTCCGGCCGCGACGGCCAGTCGAGTTCGGGCAACCTGCCCTGCCCGCGCTCGTCGAACGCGACCCAGCGCGCCTGGGCGAAACCGGCGCGGCGCGCCATGGCGGCGAGATCTTCGCGCATCATCGTCGGCAGGAATGGCTCGTTGTTGCGCGCGCCGTGCTCGATCATCGCGAGATCGCGGAACGGATCGCCGGTGAACTGGAAGTCGAGAAAGCGCAGCACGCCGCCCGGCGCCAGCAGGCGCGACGCTTCGGTGAAGACCGACGGCAGGATCTGCGCCGGGATCTCGTGCACGAACATGGTCGAGGTGACGAGGTCGGCGGAATTGTCTTCGAGACCGGTCGCGGTCGCGTCGGCCTGGCGATAGCGGACGTCCACGCCGCGCGCGTTGGTGCGCGCGGCGGCGAGTTCGAGACACGGCGCTGCCAGATCGACGCCGATCACTTCGGCCGCGGCGAAACGCTGTTTCAGCGGCCAGGCGGATTTGCCGAAGCCGCAACCGAAATCGACGATGCGGCGATAGTCGCGCGCCGGGATGGCGGTTTCGGTGAACAGCCGGTGGAATTTGTAATCGTCATTGTCGCCCAGCATCACCAGCCGGGCCCCAAGCTCATAAACGAGCGCTGCTTCAGCGCTCGACCAGACTCCGCCCGGCTGCACGTGAATGTCCCATTCCGTGTACCAGCCGGGCAGACGGAAGTCCGGATCGAGCTCGACCGTGGCGGGTCCGTTGCCGCGCGGCGGCAGCGACGCACCCTGATGCTCGATCGCATCGGCCACCGCGCGCCACAGCATTTTCTGCGAGCCGCGTTCGAGCCAGGCGAACCACGGATAGGCCGGGAGTCGGTGCACCGTCGGCGCGATCGTCGCCGCATCGCCGCCGGCCCCGCTGCGCTCGAATTCGCGCTTCAGCTGCGGATAGAGCTCGGTCGCCCAGGCGCGGCGCAACGCCAGCACGAAATCGAGTCCGGCGCGGTCTTCGATCGAAGCACTCATGTGAAGCTCCACTTCGTCGTCCCGGCCTCACCTTCGTCGTCCCTGCGAAAGCAGGGACCCAGGTGTTCGACGCGCTTCCACCCCGGGTTTCCGTCGCGGATGTTCCTGGATCCCCGCGTACGCGGGGATGACGAGCTGTGGATTGCGGCGCTCATGCCACGCTCTCCGGGTCGGTCTCTTCGAGTTCGATCCGTTCGCCCGCCGCGCCCACCAGACACGCGACACGTTTGCCCGCCGCGCCGGTGACGCCGACATAATCGAGATCGGGCAAGTCGCGCACGGCGAAGCGCACGCTGGCGATGCCGGCGGGCAGATCGCCCGGCGCGCAGGCACGTGGTGTCGTCATGGCGGGATAGGCATCGAGTTCGATCAGCGTGCCGCCCGGCAGCTTGATCAGCCCGTGCGCGTGCAGCGTCTCGTCGGGCAGGTCGTTGGCGCGCGACAGGACCCGAACCGGCGTGCTGACCGGCGGGTCGATCACATTGCCGAAGCCGGCATAGGTCGCGAACAGCGCGTCGAGATCGGGGCCGCCCGCCACCATGATGAAGATGCGGCCGACCCGTGAACGCGCCGGCGCAAGGTCGAGACCGCTGTCGGGACCGATCTCGGTCAGATACAGGCACTCGCCCGCCGGGCCGATCACCTGCATGGCGCAGATCATCGGGAAGCGCGTCAGGCTGCGCGGCTCGCCGATGATGCGGAAGGCAGAGCCTTCCAGACGCGCGGCCATGGCGCGGACATCCTGGACCGTAAGTTCGATCGCGTTCCAACCATGCGTGGTCAATGCACGCCACGATTGCGCCGACGGATTCTCGATGAACCGCAAATAGACGCGTTCGCCGCTGGCCGGTTCGAGTTCGAGAAAGCGCCGTCCCGCGATTGCGGGCGCGCCGAGCATCGCGGCGGTGGCGGCGTCGACCAGGCCGCGCGCGACGACGCGGTACTCGAGCAAATCGACATAAGGGCGCTCGATCGCGCCCAGATCGCGAACGACGATGGTCGCGCCGCGGATCGCGCCCAGCATCGGGCGCGCCGTTTCGGCCGTCACATCAGATCCAGTCGCGGGTTGCAGCAAGCGCGCCTCCTCGAATCCAAGCGTGAAGCTGATCGCGCCGCGGCGACAAAGGAGATGATTTGGCCTAGCTTGTGAAAATCCCTCACAACTGGCCGGACCGTCATGGAACAGTTGCCGTCGATCCAGACCTTGCGCGCCTTCGACGCCGCGGCGCGTCACGGCTCCTATTCAGCGGCGGCGAACGAGCTGTCGCTGACGCATGGCGCCATCAGCCATCGCATCCGCGAGCTCGAGACGCGGCTCGGCGTGCGCCTGTTCCGCCGCACCCGCACCGGCATGGTGCCGACGCGCGACGCGGTGACGTTGCTGACGCAATGCCGGCAGGCGCTGCAACTGCTCGAACGTACCTTTCCTGACAAGCCCAAGCGCGGACGGTCGCGGCTGGTCGTCTCGGTCCATCCGACCCTGGCGACGCGCTGGCTGGTGTCGCGCATGCTCGACTTCGCGCAGCAGATGCCGAGTACCGAGGTGGAGATCCGTTCGACCGCCGACATCGGCGACTTTCTCGCCACCGGCATCGACATCGCGCTGCGCTACGGGCCGGGCGGCTGGCCCAACGGCGTCGATGAGCGTCTCGCCGACGAAATCCTGTTTCCGGTCTGCGCCCCCAGATACAAGCGCGACCAGAAGATCGAGCGGCCGGGCGACCTGCGCCGCGCGACCTTGCTGCGGCATGCGTGGCAGCCCTGGTCGCCCTGGCTGCGCGCGGCGCGACTGCGTCTGCCCGAGCCCAGCGGCGGCATCAATCTCAGCGACAGCGCGATGGTGCTCGAAGCGGCCGCCGCCGGCCGCGGCGTCGCGCTGGCGCGCGGCCTGCTGGTCGCCGACGACCTCGAAAGCGGACGGCTGGTGCGGCTGTTCGAAACCCAGGTGCCCGACGTGTACGGCTATTACGCCGTCTGGCGCACCGGCGAACCGCCGGCCGGCGTCGCGCTGCAGTTCAAGCATTGGCTCAAGGACGCGATGCACGCCTCGTCGCTGGTGTAGCCGGCGTGACTCGAGTCGCAAAATTTAGATCTCATTTACGATCGCGCCCTAGGCACGACGGCTGGGCAAAAACGCCCGGTCAAGGGAGACATCGGATGCGTGGATTGAAGAGCGCCGCACTCGCGTGCCTGGCGGTGGCCGGCCTGTCGTTGCCGGCACAGGCGCAGATTAAGGCGGTCGGTGTGTGGACGGTCGATCTCGGCCCGGCCTGCGGCATCAAGCAGAACTGGCGCGGCGACAACAAGAACACGATCGCCTGGGGCATCAACTATGTCAGCCATGGCAAGGGGCTGCTGCTGTGGTTCGCCGACAGCGACACGACCTTCACGCCGAAGGAAGACCTGAAGCTGGTCCTGGCGGTCGACAAGAAATGGAAGCAGACCGTCGACGCCTTCGCGTTCGACAAGAACACCGCAGCGACCTTGTTCGAGACCAGCGGCGCGTCGATCGACGCGCTGATGAACGGCAAGAATCTCGACATGACGATGCAGGGCAAGCCAGAGAACTACTCGGGCACCTTCTCGCTCGACGACACGCGCGACGCGATCACCAAGCTCGAAGCCTGCAAAGCGACGGCGGACTGAATTGTTCAGTGAACGTCACGCCGCTCTCGAGAGCGGCGTGACACCGGCGCCTCCGCCGCGATTGGCTGCCGGCCGACCTCGCCAGCAGGTAAGACTGGACGGCCCAGCGGTTTTCACGGTTCTCTGACGGGCAACTCGGCGCGAGGTCCCCGATGGCTGCTTCAGCTTGGCGCGTCACCTACATTTATGACGACCCGACGCTGCCGCAGGCGGTGCGCGATGCGCTGACCGCGAATGTCGATGCCGCGCTGCAATACGTGGCCGCGCATGTCGCCGGCAAAGGCACGATCGATCTCGAACTGCACGTGACCGCGACCGGCGGCATCAATTCGCGGCCGCTCGGCGGCGTCGGACTGCCGACCAAGGCACCCGACGGAAACACCCTCACCCGCTGCGGCATCGCATCCGAGCTGTTGACCGGCAACGATCCCAACGGCCCCAGCAATGCCGACGGCCAGCTCAATATCGCCGCCGACCTGCTCAACCTCAGCGACACCGGACAGGGCTTCTGGCTCGATCCGACGCCACTCGATCGCAGCGATGCGGTGCCGGCGGCCAAGGTCGAGTTCTTCCACGTCTTCGTGCACGAGATTCTGCATCTCATCGGCATGTCGGGCACGCGCGATCCCAACGACCCGACCAGGTTTCCCGGCAACAGCGAGACCGAATTCGACGCGCTGACCAGTTTCATCAACGGCGCGCCGTTCTTCACCGGTGCAGCGACGCAGGCGATGCACAACTACACGCCGCTCGCGCTCGAACCGAGCGCGCAAGGCTCGAAATACTATCATATCGCGACCTCCGAAGGTCTCGACATGATCAACTACACGACGCCGCACGGCATGCGGTTCCAGTACAGCAAGTACGATCTCGCGATCCTGCACGATCTCGGCATGAGCCTGATCAACACCGCGACGCCCGGCGCCGACTATTTTTTCGGCGACGAGACCGCAGACACGCTGGCGCCGGGCGACGGCGACGATCTGGTGATGGGGTTCGGCGGCAACGATACGATCAATGGCGGCGCCGGCAACAACACCGCATTCTATCGCGGCAAGTCGACCGACTACACGATCACCGCGTCGGGCGGATCGCTGATCGTCACCGACAAGATTTCGGGCCGCGATGGCGCCGACACGCTGACCAACATCCAGGCCATTCAATTCAGCGACAAGACGCTCACCGCGTCGTCCTTTCCCGGCACCGCCTTTACCGCGCATGCCGGCAGCGAGGAAGTCGTCGGCACGTCGTTCGGCCGCGACACCTTCACCGAAACCGGCGCGCGCAGCATCTGGACCACGACGCGTCTCGCCAACGGCACGGTCAACGTCGCGCGCAGCGGCGAGACCGACCATCTGACCGGCGTCGAGCGCATCGTGTTCAGCGACGGCGTGCTGATCGCCGACGCGGGCACCAACGGCCTGCCCGCCTATCGCCTCTACCAGGCGGCCTTCGCGCGCGTGCCCGACGAAGCCGGGCTGATGGTGCAGGTTCGTGCAGGATTGGATCCGATGGTCGCGGCGCAAGCAGCCGCGGGCCACGACAATGCGCGTCCTTTCGGTGGGTTCACCTGCACCGAGGCGCAGTATTTCGCGGACATCCAGCTAGCTCAGAATTTCCTCGGCTCGGCCGAGTTCATCGGCAAATACGGAGCCAATCCCAGCGACGAAGCGTTCGTCACGCTGCTCTATCAGAACGTGCTGCAGCGAACGCCGGATGCAGGCGGGTTAGCAATTCAGGTGAAGGCGCTACAGGATGGCACGTCGCGCGCCACGTTGCTGGTCAACTTTTCCGAGAGCAACGAGAATGTCGGCCTGACCGGCGCCAACACCGCCGGCAACATGCTGTGGTCGATCTATCCCGATACGTCGGTCTGACCGGATCTACGCGTGCTGCAGCGCCGGCATCTCGTCGGCGATGACTTCGAACGACAGCAGATCCAGCCGGCCGAAGCTGGTGGTGATGGCGACGTCGGTCGCGTCGCGGCCGCGCGCGATCAAAGCACGGCCGATGCGCGGCACGCGGTTGCGCGCGTCGAACACGTACCAGCGCCCGCCGAGATAGGCTTCGAACCAGGCGCTGAAATCCATCAGACCGGGCGTCGAGCCCGGCCCGATGTCACCGAGATAGCCGGTGCAATAGCGCGCCGGAATATTCATGCAGCGGCAGAAGGCGATGGCGAGATGTGCGTAGTCGCGGCACACGCCGACCTGCTCGAGCCAGGCGTCGTACGCGCCGCGCGTCGGCCGTGCCTGCTGATAGTCGAAGCCGATATGGCCGTGCACGTAATCGACGATCGCCTGCACGCGCGCCCAGCCGGTCGGCGTGCGGCCGAACAACTGCCAGGCGACGTCGGACAGGCGGTCGGTCTCGCAATAGCGGCTGCCGAGCAGGTAGATCAGCGTATCATCGGGCAGCTCGGCGACTTGATGCTGAATCGCGTCGGGAACCACGAGATCGAACAGGCCGCTGTCGCGGATGATGAACTCGCTGCTGAGCGTGATCGGGCCCGCGGGCGCCACCAGCCGCGTGCAGACATTCCCGAACATGTCTTGGTAGCGATGGGTTTCGACCGGCGGATCGGTGCGCATGCGATCGGGTGATTCCAGATCGTGCAGGCGCGACGGGTGCAGGTCGAGATGGGCCAGGATCGCAGTCGGCTCCGAGCATTGATAGGCGATGCGGTAGCCGGCGCGGATGCGCAATGTCCTGTCCTCTCAAACGTCAAATGGCAAGTCAAGCAAGCTGGAGCGATTGCGGTTCGAAACCAGGGTCGCCGGTACAATCATCGACGTCGACTTCGACATCCATGTCGAGAAAGCTCGACGGCAAGCCGTTCCAGGTGCCCGACAACGGCAACGCCTGATGCGGGTCTCTCGTTACCGCGACCCGGATGAGATCGCGATTGCCGACGATGCCGTTGGTGGGATCGAACTCGATCCAGCCGCAGCCCGGCAGGTAGACGCGCACCCAGGCATGGGTGTGGCCGCCGCCGCGGTGGCGGTCGGAACCATCGGCCGCACGCGGGCTGTAGATGTAGCCGGACATGAAGCGGGTCGCGAGGCCGAGCGCGCGCAGCCCTTCCATCATCAGCACGGCGAAGTCGCGACACGTGCCGCGGCGAAGCCGCAGCGTCTCGGCCGGCGTCTGCGTGCCGCGTTCGGTGCGCGTCGCGTATTCGATGTCTTCGCGCACCGCCGCGGTCATGGTGGCGAGCATGCGATGCGTGTCGGTGTGGCCGTGCTTGTTCAAAAAGCGCCGGGCCCAACGTTCGACCGAGCGGTCGGGATCGGGATAGGACCGTTCGATCGAACGTTGCAGGTCGGGCAGCTCTTCCGAGCCGTAGGCGAAGGGAAAGATCCGCGCATAGGCCTCGGTCTCGGCGCTGTAGTCGCCGGCGTCCGGCAGATGCTCGAGCCGGACGCGGCTCTCGAACGTAAGTTCATCGGCGAGCGTGCCGTCAAAGCGCACGATGCCGACGCAGTTGCCGAACACGTCGTGCACGTAGCGCAGCGCCGACGGCTTCGGCGTGATGATCACGTTGGAATCCAGCAGGCGCTGATCGTAGCTCTCGCGCGGCCGGAACATCATCCGGTGCTCGCCGAAGCTGACCGGATGCCGGTAGCGATAGCGGGTCAGATGACGAACGGTGAGAATCGACATGGGCTACCAGGACCCCGGCCCGGGGGCTGGGTCAAGCTATTCCCCGCGAGCGCGGGGATCCATTCCTATGACCGGTGACACGGCAGCCTCGGCCCACTGGGTCCCCGCGCGAATCCTGATTACCGCAGCATCGCCGCGACGTTGCCGCCATCGACCGTCAGCACGTTGCCGGTGGTCTTGCTCAAGAGCGCGCTGAACACGAAGGCCTGCGCGACGTCGCCGGCCTGGACCTCCTCCCCCAGCAGATTGCCCGCGAGATAGGTCTTCTCGTCGACGCCGCGCGCCTTGGCGCGTTCGGCGATCATCGCGTCGGTGAGCAGGCCCGACCGGATGCGGTCGGGATTGACCGCGTTGACGCGGATCCCGTCGCGCCCATGTTCGAGCGCGTACTGCCGCACCAGCGCCAGCAACGCCGCCTTGGCGGTGCCGTAGGCACCGAAATCGGGGCCCGGATTGATCGCCTGCTTCGACACGTTGAACAACAGGCAGCCGCCCGCCGCTTGTGCGCGCAACACCCGCACCGCTTCGCGCGCGACGTTCTGGTGGGCGAAGAAATTGAGCTCGAAACTGTCGCGCAGCTTTTTGTCGTCGAGCGACGCCATGGCGCCGCCGATCGCCGAGCCCGCGTTCGAGACCACGATGTCGACGCCGCCGAAACGGCGCACGATCTGGTCGAACGCGTCGCGCACCTGAAGCGGGTCGGTGACGTCGCAGCGAGCGATGCCGGCGCCGTCTTCGCGGTCGAGCAGCGCAATCTCGGCGCCTTCCGCCGCAAACGCCTTCGCGGTCGCGCTTCCGATCGCGCCCGCGGCGCCGGTGATGACCACCACCTGCCCTTCAAGCCGCTTCTTCGCCGCCTTGCCCAGCTTGGCCTGTTCCAGCGACCAGTATTCGAGATCGAAACTGTCCGCCTCGCCGACCGGCTCGTAGCGCCCGACCGACTCCGCCGCCAGCAGAGTCGCTTCCCAGGCCTGCGCGATGTCGCCGGTGATCGCGGCTTCGGAGGCGCGCGGCCCGACGGCGACGAGACCCAGGCCCGGCACCGCCAGCACCCGCGGGCGCGGATCGAGCATCTTCTTGCCGCCGCCGACGCGCGCATCGTTGCGGCGGAAATAGGCTTGGTACTCGGCAGCGAATTTCGCCAGCGCCGGCTCGACCACGTCGCGAGTCCAGAGCGCGAGATCGCCGTTCGGCGCCGCGATCGGCAGCGGCGCGCGCTTGGTGCGGAGGATGTGGTCGGGTGTCGCGACGCCGCGCTGCGCCAGCTCGGCAAGATCGGGATGGTCGGCGACCACGCTGTCGCGGCGGTCGAGAATCCAGTGCGCCCGCGCACCCGCGCGCATCAGCGCGCCGCGCAGGTGCGGCAGCACCGCAGCTGCATCGAGCTTGGGGGCCAGGATCTGCACGTGCGTCTTGCCGCTGGCGCCAAGAAAACGCTCGGCGTCGTCGACGCGCGCGATCATCCGTTCATAGGCTTCGCGCGCGGTGGCGCCCCAGGTGAAGATGCCGTGCTTGATCAACACCAGCCCTTCGGCCTCAGGGTTGGCGTCGCGCACCTCGGCGGCGAGCTTGGCCAGCGCGAAGCCCGGCATGACGTAGGGCACGTTGGCCATGCGCGCGCCGTAGAGATCGGCGAAAATCCGTTCCGAGTCCGGCTGGTCGGCCAAGGCCAGCACCGCGGTCGCGTGCGTGTGGTCGATGAACTTGGCCGGCAGGAAGGCGTGCAGCAGCGTCTCGACCGACGGATTGGGCGCATTCGAATCGAGCAGGTTGGCGCGCTGCGCATTGACCATCGCCTCGTCGCTGAGCTCGCTCAGCGCGCGCAGGCGCAAGAGCGGCTGCAACCGCACCGAAGGATGGCCGGGCGGTTCAATCGTGCCGAGATCCCAGCCGCTGCCTTTGACGCACAGCACGTCGATCTCATCGCCATGCACGTCGATCTCGCGCGACTTGACCGAGGTGTTGCCTCCACCATGCAGCACCAGGGTCGGATCGCCGCCCAGCAATCGCGCGCTGTAGGTGCGCAGCGCGACGTCTTCGTTGACGCCCTGTTGCGCATAGCGCTCGACCGCGCGGCGTGCGTCTTCGTCGTTCCAGCGAGAGATCATGCTGTTTTGCTCTTCTCTTTCGTCATGGCCGGGCTTGTCCCGGCCATCCACGCGATGGGCTCTCGTCGAGCGACGGACTCTGATTTCGTAGGGCGGCGTAGCGTGGATGCCCGGCACGAGGCCGGGCATGACGGAGCAAGAGGACTCACGCTACCGCTTCCACCAGATCCGGAAACAGTCCCCGAATCCCCGCCTCGCTCGCCTCGCACAGGCCGCGCTCGGTGACGAGGCCGGTCACCAGCCGCGACGGCGTTACGTCGAAGGCCCAGTTGGCCGCGACCGTGCCGTCGGTCACGATCCGCACCGTCGAGGTCGCGCCCCGCGCATCGACACCGGTGATGTGGGTGACTTCTTCGGCGCCGCGCTCCTCGATCGGAATCGCGCGCCCGTCGCGCAGGCGGAAATCGATCGTCGAAGCCGGCAACGCCGCGTAGAAGCGCACGCCATTGTCGTGCGCGGCCAGCGCTTTCAGGTAGGTGCCGATCTTGTTGCAGACGTCACCGGTCGCGGTGGTCCGGTCGCTGCCGACCAGCACCAGGTCGACGCGCCCCTGCTGCATCAGATGCCCGCCGGCATTGTCGACGATCAGCGTGTGCGGGATGCCTTCCTGCGCCAGTTCCCACGCGGTCAGCGAGGCGCCCTGGTTGCGCGGCCGCGTCTCGTCGACCCAGACATGCACGTCGATGCCGGCCCGATGCGCGGCATAGACCGGCGACAGCGCCGTGCCCCAGTCGACCGTGGCGAGCCAGCCCGCATTGCAATGCGTCAGCACGTCGACGCGCCCGCGCGTCTCGGCGGTGGCGCGCAGCAAGGCGCTGCCGTGGCGGCCGATCGCCTCGCAGGTCGCGCAATCCTCGTCGGCCATGCGCGCCGCTTCGTCCCACGCGATGTCGGCGCGCTGCGACGCGGGCTGCGACGCGACGGCGTCTCGCGCGCGTTCGAGCGCCCAGCGCAGATTGACCGCGGTCGGACGCGCCGCGAGCAGCGCAGCAGCGGCACGGGCGAGCGACGCGTCGCTCGAATCCGCGCGGAGCGCCAGGGCCAGCCCATAGGCGCCCGCGACGCCGATCAGCGGCGCGCCGCGCACCACCATGTTGCGAATGCCGGCGACCGCATCGTCGAGCGTGCGCCAATGAAGGATTTCGAGCGCATGCGGCAGGCGCGTCTGGTCGATCACCGCGACCGCGTCGCCGTCGGCCCAGATGGTGCGCAGATCGCGCGAACCGACCCGCATCAGCGCACCGCGCTGACCAGCGCGGCCGCGTCGGCCACGTCTTCGATGCTGGAAAACTGCCGCGGAGTGACCAGCAGGGTTCGGGCCAGCGCGACGGCGCGCGTTTCGCATACCGCGCGGCGACCGGAGTTGGTGATCGACTCCAGATCGGCGACGTGGGCGAGACCGAAGACGCGGCGGATCATCTTGGCCCCGGCGAAAGCCAGCGAGTCTTCGAACAGCGTGCGCAGGAAGGCCTGGCGCGAAGCTTCGAGCGAAGCCTGGCCCTCCGCATCCGCGAACAGCTCGGCTTCGAAACATTCGCCGCCCTGCAACTCGGGATGATTCGATTCGGCGCGCCACAGGGCGAGGAATTGTTCGGCGAAACCATTCCAGACATGCACCAGCTGGTCGAGCAGCCAGACGCGATAGAGGTCGCGTTCGCCCGGCGAGGTCTCGTGTCCCTCCTGCGAGAAATAAGCGAGCAGCAGATTGCCCAGCATGGCGCCGATATCGAATCCCATCGGACCGACGAAACCGAATTCGGGATCGATCACGCGCGTGTCGTCGACCGTTGCCATGATCGAACCGGTATGCAGATCGCCATGGATCAGCGCCTGGGCGCAGGTCAGGAACTGGAACTTGCGTTCCTGCGCCGCGCGTTTGAGCTCGGAATCGGCACGGACCGTCGCGGCGAGATCGTCGAGCTGCGGCGACGTCCAGCGATTGAGCTTCGCCACGCGATACGGATCGGTGAAGACGAGGTCTTCGGTGATGCGGCACAGCTCGACATTGGGCGCGAAGGCTTCGACGCGCGCCTTGTGCGCGGCGGCGCCGCAACCGAGCGGCGACAGGCGGAACAGCGTCTGCGCCAGGAAGCGCGCGACGTCATCGGCGAAACGCGGCAGCTCGACGCCCGCGATCATGTGTTTGCGCACGATCACGTGCGGCCGCAGATACTCCATCACCGTCAGCGCCATCTCGCGATCGGCGAAATGGATTTTCGGCAGCAGGCCCGGTGCCGCTTCGGCCTGCGCCTTCAGCGCCATCTGCTCGTACCAGGCGCGCGCCAGCGGCAGCGGCCAGGACTCGCCGACGATGCGCAGATGCGGCAGCGCCTGCTTGACGATCAGCGCGTCGTCGGCGCCTTCGACGATGAAGACGAGGTTGAGGTTACCGTCGCCGACCTCGGACACGCGCCACGCCTCTTGTGCCCCGCCCAGCCGGGCGCGCAGATCGGGCAGATCGCCGAGCAGGGCTTTGAGGCCGTGCTCGTCCAAGGGGCGATAGGTCATGGCGACCGGAATAGCATGGCGCCCCGCCGGGCAGGGAGAGGGCGCGCGCGTCCAAACCCCTCTTTCGTCATGCCAGGGCTTGTCCCTGGCATCCACGCGACCGGTCCGATCGACGAGCACCGCCGGTTGCATCGCGCGCGCGGACACATCGCATCGCGTGGATGCCCGGGACAGGCCCGGGCATGACGAAATGCTGGCGTACTCGGTCGAGTTGGCCCTGCGCTACGGACGCTTCCGCGGCGTCGCCTGCAGCAGCGCGCGTTCGCGCTGGGCCTGTTCGAAGATGAAATCGATGGCGAGGCGGATGCGCGCCAGGTCCTTCTGTTCTTCGTGCACCGTCACCCACCAGGTGCGAACCAGATGCACGCGGCCGGGCAGCACCGGCACCAGCCCCTCGATTCCCGCGACCAGGAAATGCGGCAGGATGCACAACCCCTCGCCGGCCCGCGTCGCGTTCAGCTGCGCGATGATGCTCGAACTCTGGAACGGGGTCGACGCGTCGGGCGCGACCTCGTCGAGATAGGCGAGTTCGGGCGTGAAAATCAGGTCATCGATATAGTTGATGAACGGGTGGCGGCGCAGGTCGTCCTTGCCGGTGATGCGCGGCGCGCGTTCGAGGTAGGACGGCGCGGCGTAGACGCCGAGCCCGTAGTCGGCGAGCTTCCGTGCCATCAGCCGGCCGCGTTCGGGCATTTGGAGCGACACCGCGATATCGGCTTCGCGCTTGGTCAGGTTGAAGGTGCGCGGCGTCGCGACGAGCTGGATCGACAGCGCCGGATGCGCGCTCGACAAGGCCGCCAGGCGCGGCGCCAGAAAGAACGAGCCGAACGCATCGGGCGCGCCGATCCGCACCGACCCGCTGATGGCGAGATCACGTCCGCCGATATCAGCCTGGGCGCGTTCGACGTCGGCTTCGACCGCTTCGGCGGTTTGCAGCAGGCGCTCGCCCGCCGCGGTCAGCACCAGCCCGCTGGGCGATCGCTCGAACAGCTTGGCGCTGCTCGCCTCCTCCAGCGCCGCGACGTGACGCGCGATGGTCGAATGTTTGAGCCCGAGCTTGCGCGCGCCCGCCGACAAGGTGCCGCCGCGCGCCGCACCCAGGAACGAGCGCAGGTGATCCCAGTTCATGCCCACGCGACGCCTGCCCGTTTCTGCACAACCTATTCCCGATCTTTGCCAATGGCTGCAAAAATCCGGGCACCCTACCATGACCCGGAATTCAAAAAAGACCCCCGGGAGCGGAACGGCAAATGGCGGATTATGGTCACTTCATCGGCGGCAAAATCGTCGTCGGCACGTCGGGTCGTTTCGCCGAGCTGGTGAATCCCAGCACCGGCGCGCCGCAGGGACGGGTCGCGCTGGCCTCGCGCGCCGAGCTGAACCAGGCGGTCGAGAATGCGCGCGCGGCACAGCCGGGCTGGGCCGCGACCAACCCGCAACGCCGCGCCCGCGTGCTGCTGAAATTCCTCGACCTGATCGCGCGCGACATGGGCGCGCTGTCGTCGCTGCTCTCGTCCGAGCACGGCAAGACGATTCCCGACGCGGTCGGCGACATCCAGCGCGGCGTCGAAGCGGTCGAGTTCTATTGCGGCATCCCGCATCTGATGAAGGGTGAGTTCACCGAAGGCGCCGGCCCCGCCATCGACATGTACTCGATGCGCCAGCCGCTCGGCGTCGTCGCCAGCATCACGCCGTTCAACTTCCCCGGCATGATCCCGCTGCAGAAGCTGGCGCCCGCCATCGCCTGCGGCAATGCCTGCATCCTCAAACCGTCGGAGCGCGATCCCGGCGTACCGATGCGCCTCGCCGAATTGCTGATGGAAGCAGGCTTGCCTGCCGGCGTGCTCAACGTCGTCAACGGCGACAAGGAAGCGGTCGACGCCATCCTCGATCACCCGACCATCAAGGCGGTCGGCTTCATCGGCTCGACGCCGATCGCTGAGTATGTCTTCACGCGCGGCACCGCCAACGGCAAGCGCGTGCAGGCGTTCGGCGGCGCCAAGAACCACATGATCATCATGCCCGACGCCGATCTCGACCAGGCGGTCGATGCGCTGGTCGGTGCCGGCTACGGCTCGGCGGGCGAGCGTTGCATGGCGATCTCGGTCGCGGTGCCGGTCGGCCAGAAGATCGCCGACGCGCTGGTCGAGAAACTCGCGCCGCGCGTCGAGTCGCTCAAGATCGGCCCCGCCAACGATCCGTCGGCCGATTTCGGCCCGATGGTGACGCGCGCGCATCGCGACAAGGTGCGCGGCTACGTCGACCAGGGCGTCAAGGAAGGCGCCAAGCTGGTCGTCGATGGTCGCGACTTCCGCCTGCAGGGCTACGAAGGCGGGTTCTATATGGGCGGCTGCCTGTTCGACCACGTCACGTCCGACATGACGATCTACAAGGAAGAGATCTTCGGTCCGGTCCTGTCGGTGGTGCGCGCCAAGGACTATGACGAGGCGTTGCGGCTTCCCAACGAGCACGAATACGGCAACGGCGTCGCCATCTTCACGCGCGACGGCGACACGGCACGCGATTTCACCAGCAAGGTCGATGTCGGCATGGTCGGCGTGAACGTGCCGATCCCGGTGCCGCTCGCCTACTACACGTTCGGCGGCTGGAAGCGCTCGAGCTTCGGCGACCTCAACAATCACGGTCCCGACGGCATCCGCTTCTACACCAAGACCAAGACGGTGACGTCGCGCTGGCCGTCGGGCACCAAGGAAGGCGCCGAGTTCGTCATTCCGACGATGAAATGACGGCGATGGCGCCAGCTTCTCCCGGCGATCTCGCCACGATCGGCTTCATCGGCCTGGGCAATATGGGCGGACCGATGGCGGCGAATCTCGCCGCCGCCGGTCACCGCGTCTACGGCTTCGATCTCAATCCGGCGAGCTGCGCCATGGCGGCCGTTGCGGGCGTCACGGTCAGCGCCGGCGTCGAAGACGCGGTGCGGCACGCCGACCTGGTGATGACGATGCTGCCCGCGGGCGCCGCGGTGCTCGACGTGTGGCGCATCGCGGTCGCGGCGGCGCGCAGCGGCGCGCTGTTCATCGACAGCTCGACCATCGACGTGATGGGCGCGCGCAGCGCGCATGCGCTGGCGCGCGACGCCGGCTTCGCCGCGCTCGACGCGCCGGTGTCGGGCGGCACCGAAGGCGCCAAGGCCGCGACCTTGACCTTCATGGTCGGCGGAACGGTCGATGCGTTCCAGGCCGGGCATCCGATCCTGCAGCGCATGGGCCGCAAGATCATCCATTGCGGCGATGCCGGCAGCGGCCAGGCCGCGAAAATCTGCAACAACATGATCCTCGGCGTGTCGATGGCGGCGGTGAGCGAAGCCTTCCTGCTCGCCGAGCGGCTCGGCCTGTCGGCGCAGTCGATGTTCGACGTGGTCTCGACCTCGTCCGGCCAATGCTACGCGCTGACGACCCATTGCCCGGTCCCCGGACCGGTGCCGGGTTCGGCCGCCAATCGCGACTACAAGCCCGGCTTCGCCACCGAGCTGATGCTGAAGGATTTGAAGCTTGCGCAGGAAGCCGCCGGCGCGGTCGGCGTCGCCACGCCGCTCGGCGAGCTGGCGGCGAGCCTCTATGCGCGCTTCGCCGCCGACGGCGGCACCGGCAGCGACTATTCCGCCATCGTGAAATTTCTCGCCGCTGCCCCGCGCGAAGCGCGCAGTCCAGCAAGCGAAGCGCGCAGTCCGGCAAGCGAAGCGCGCAGTCCGACGCGCGCCGCCTGACAGGGAGTTCAGCACGCATACCGAACGTAGCGACGTTCCTCGAATGAACGCGCACGAAACCAGACTGGGAGGAAGAACATGAAGCAGCAATTCGTCGCCGCGATCGTCGCGGCACTGATCCTGGGCGGCCCTGCCGACGCCGCTCCGGACAAGCAGATCCGCATCGGCGTGCTCAACGACCAGTCCGGCCCCTATGCCGCGATGGGCGGTCCGGGCTCGGTGATCGCAGCGCAGATGGCGGTGGAGGATTCCGGTCTTGCCGCCAAGGGCTGGAAGATCGACGTCGTTTCGGCCGACCACCAGAACAAGCCCGACGTCGCGTCGAACACGGCGCGCAAATGGTTCGACGTCGACCATGTCGACGTCATCACCGACGTCACCAATTCGGCGGTGGCGCTGGCCGTGAGCCAGCTCGCACGCGACCAGAACAAGGCGGTTCTGGCCTCGGGCCCTGCCACCTCGGATCTCACCGGGAAAGCCTGTTCGCCCAATACGGTGCATTGGACGCACGACACCTGGTCGTTCGCCAACGGCACCGGCAAGGCGATCGTCAAGACCGGCGGCGACAGCTGGTACTTCCTCACCGCCGATTATGCGTTCGGCCTGGCGCTCGAACGCGACACCGAGGCCGTCGTACTGGCCAATGGCGGCAAGGTGCTCGGCAAGGTGCGGCATCCGCTCAACAACGCCGACTTCTCGTCCTTCCTGCTGCAGGCGCAGGCGTCGAAAGCCAAGATCGTCGCTTTCGCCAATTCGGGCATCGACACCACCAACTCGATCAAGCAGGCGGCCGAGTTCGGCATCGTCAAAGGCGGACAGCACCTGGCCGGGCTGCTCGTCTACATCACCGACATCGACGCGATCGGACTCAACATCGCGCAGGGCCTGCTGCTGCAGTCGCCCTTCTACTGGGACTTCGACGACGGCACGCGCGTTTTCTCCAAGCGGTTCGCCGACAAGATGAAAGGCGTCAAGCCGACCATGGTGCAGGCCGGCGTCTATGCTTCGGTGCTGCATTACCTGAAAGCCGCGGCCGCGCTGGGCGACGGGCATGACGGCGCCAAGGTCGTGGCGCAGATGAAGAAGATGCCGACCGACGATCCGCTGTTCGGCAAGGGCAGCATTCGCGAGGACGGGCGCAAGCTGCACCCGATGCATCTGTTCGAAGTGAAGTCGCCGGCGGAGTCGAAAGCGCCGTGGGACTATTACAAGCTGCGCACCACCATTCCGGCGGACGAAGCGTTCCGCCCGCTCGCTGACGGCGGATGCCCGCTGCTCAAGAGCTGATCTGAAAGCCGCCGCGGCACGCCTGTGTCGCGGCGGTTTTGGTTACGCCGTCGCTTCCAGCAGATCGTCGATCCGGATCGGCAGGTTGCGGATGCGTTTTCCGGTGGCGTGATACACCGCGCTGGCGACGGCGGCGGCGGTGCCGACATTGCCCAGTTCGCCGAGGCCTTTGACGCCGGCGGGATTCAGCTCGGTGTCGGTTTCCGACAGCAGCAGCACCTGCACGTCCCGCACGTCGGCATTCACCGGGATCAGATACTCGGCGATGTTGTGGTTGACGTAGCGCGCCGCGCCCGGATCGATCTCGGTCGCTTCGTGCAGCGCCGATGCGATGCCCCAGATCATGCCGCCCATCAGCTGGCTGCGCGCGGTGCGCGGATTCATGATCTTGCCGGCGGTGAAGGCGCCGACGATGCGCGGGACGCGGACCTCGCGCGTGCGCGCATGGACGCGAACTTCGACGAACTCGGCGCCGAACGAATAGCGCAGCTTGGGCGCCTTGCCGCCGCGCACCATCGTCGTATGGCCGTGATAGAGTTTCCTGACGCCGTCCTTGTCGCCGCCCTCGGGCACGTTCTCGGCATATTCCTCGATCGCATCGCTCTCGAGGCGGTCGAACACGGCCGGCAACGGCTCGCTCTTGCCCTCGCTCGAAACGATCTTGCCGTCCGTCAGCCGCAAATCGGCAGGCTTCAAGCCTGCCAGAGGCCCCTCGTTGGTCGCGACCGCGGCGTTGGCCAACCTGGCGCGGATCACGCCGCAGGCTTTGAGGATGGCCGAGCACACGCTGGCCGTCGAATTCGAACCGCCCGCCACCGGCCCCGGCGGCAGGTCGCTGTCGCCCAGCTCCACTGTGACGTTCGCGACCTTCACGCCCAGCGCTTCGCTCGCCTGCTGCGCCGCGACCGTATAGAGGCCGGTGCCGACATCATGCGCGGCGATCTGCACGCGGGCGTGGCCTTCCGACGTCAGCCGCACGCGCACCGCTGCCGGCGCGATCGAGGTCGGATAGCATGCGGTGGCGCAGCCCCAGCCGATCAGCCAGTCGCCGTCGCGCATCGAACCCGGTCGCGGATCGCGCGCGGCCCAGCCGAACGCAGCCGCGGCCGCGTCATAGCACTGCATCAGCTTGCGCGACGAATAGGGCTTGCCGCTGATCGGGTCCTTCATCGTGTCGTTGATGCGGCGGAACTCGACCGGATCGAGGCCGAGCTTGACCGCCATCTCGTCCATCGCCTGTTCCAGCGCGTACATATACGGCGTCTCGGGCGGCGAGCGCATGAAGCCCGGCGTGTTGCGGTCGGCGTGGATGATGCTGACCTCGGTACCGACGGCCCCGAACGCATACATGTGCGCCGTCGTGTCGGTCCCGGCGACCAGATACGGGTCGGCCCGCGACGTCACTTCCCAGCCTTGATGCGCATAGCCGACCAGCTTGCCGTCCTTGTTGGCACCGAGCCGGATGTGATGCCGCGTCTCGGCGCGATAGGTGTTGTTGGTGAAACCCTGATCGCGCGTCAGCACCAGCCGCACCGGCCGCTGCAGCCGCCACGCCGCATGCGCCGCCAGCGCCGTGCGTGGATGGAGACTGCCCTTCGAGCCGAACGCACCGCCGACGAATTCGCTGACCACGCGCACCTGGTCGGGGTCGAGCTTGAGATTCTTGGCGAGCCCGTTCTTGAAGCCGTACACGTTCTGGCTCGGCTCGTAGATCGTGACCTTGCCGTCGACCCAGACGGCGGTGCTCGAAAACAGTTCGATCGGGTTGTGGTGCTGCGTCGGCGTCTCATAGACCGCGTCGAGCACCGTGTCGGCGCCGCGCAAGGCGGTTTCGACGTCGCCGACCTTGAGATCTTCGTACTGTTTTTTTGCGTCCTTGGCCTTCACTTCGGTCGCGCCTGGCGCGTCGAATCCCGCCGCCGGCTGCGCCGCCTCGTAGGTGACGCGCAGCGCATAGGCGCCTTCGCGCGCCGCTTCGAACGTGTCGCCGACCACGACGGCGACGATCTGCCCGTCATGCGCGATCTCAGGTCCCCTCAGCGGCATGATCGAGGTCTGGCTGAAGCCGCCTTCGGCCATGATCGTGTCGGGCTCGAGCGTCAGCTTGCTTTCATAGGTCAGCACGTCGAGCACGCCGGGCACGGCTCGCGTTGCCGTCT
>JAQGIE010000170.1 GCA_028291365.1 Rhodospirillales bacterium | reverse complement strand
CAGAATGCCGACCGCCAGCGCCAGCCCGCCCAGCGTCATGATGATGATCGTCTGCCCGATCGCGGCCAGCGCGATGATCGAGGCCAGGATCGAAAGCGGGATCGAGATGGTGATGATCAGCGTCGATCGCCACGAGCCCAGGAACAGCAGGATCATCAGCCCGGTCAGCGCCGCCGCGATCAGCGCCTCGTTGACCACGCCCGAGATGGCGCCGCGCACGAACACCGACTGGTCACCGATCGTGTCGATCTTGAGCGACTCCGGCAGCGCCATCTGGATGCGCGGCACGCGCTGCTTGATGCGCTCGATGATGTCGAGCGTCGAGGCGGTGCCGGTCTTCTGGATGGTCGACAGAACCGCGCGGCCGCCATTGACGCGCACGATGTTGGTCTGGGGCGGGTTGCCGTCGCGCACATGCGCGACGTCGCGGACATAGAGCACCGACCCGTTGGCGGCGCGCCGCACCGGCAGGTCGTTCAGCTCGGCGACCACGCTCGGGCTGGCATTCAGTTTGACGTTGTATTCATAGCCGCTGATTTTCTGCGTGCCGGCGGGCAGGATCAGGTTCTGGCTTCCGATCGCGCTGTTCACGTCCTGCGCCGACAGGCCGTAGGCGCGCAGCTTCGAGGGGTCGAGATCGACCTCGATCTGTCGCTGCTTGCCGCCATACGGGTACGGGATCGAGGCGCCCTGAACGTCCGCGAGCTGCGTGCGCACGACGTTCTGCGACAGGTCGAACATCTCCTGTTCCGACAGAACCGCACTCGAATAAGCCAGCTGCAGCACCGGCACCGACGAGGCGCTGTAGGACAGGATCAGCGGCGCCGTGGTCCCGGGCGGCAGGTTCTTCAGCTGGCTCTGCGAGATCGCGGTGACCTGAGCGAGCGCCATGTCGACATTGACGGTCGGCTGGAAGAACAGCTTGACCACGCCGACGCCCGCCAGGGACGTGGATTCGATGTGCTCGATGTCGTTGACGGTGGTGGTGCAGGCGCGTTCGAAATTGCCGATGATGCGGGTGCCCATCTCGTCGGCGGGCATGCCGCTATACTGCCAGACGACGCTGACGACCGGGATCTTGATGTCAGGAAAGACGTCGGTCGGGGTCCGCAGGATCGTCAGCGGCCCGAGCAGCGCGAGCAGAATCGCCAGCACGATGAACGTGTAGGGCCGCTGCAGGGCGACTTTGACGATCCACATGCGGCGCGCCGGCTCCGTTCGCCGCTCCGCGATTCCGGAGCAGGCAAGTACAGATGCCGCGACGGCGCAGATTCACGCAAGCGCCCGCCACATGAAAAAGATTTTAATGGCCCGGCGCTGGGGTCCTGACTCAGTTGGGAGCCGCTGGCTGCTACGGGCTTCCTCGCAAACGCACAAGCCCCTGAAGAACCACCAAGACACCAAGGGCACCAAGAAGCACCAAGGGGTCCGTGCTTCCAGCATCGACCGGCCGGGATCGGTATGATCGACGCGCGCCAAGCGCGCGTCAGAAAATCATCGTGATCCAGCGACGCGACCACGATCACATGGCTGCGACTCTTGGTGAAACTTGGTGTCCTTGGTGTCTTGGTGGTGAATTGCCTTCAAGAGCTTTTCAAGCGAAGGCCAGCCTCCTCGAAAGCAATTGAGTACGGACCCTAGAGCGCTGTTACACGGCGCGGTTCACGCCTGACCAGCCGCCGCCCAGCGCTCTGGCCAGCAGCACCGACGAGGTCAGCCGGCGCGTCTCGATCGTCAGCGCGTCGCGCTGCGCCTGGAGCGCCGTGTTCTGCAGCACCACGACTTCGAGAAACGTCACCAGCCCGCCGCGATAGCGGGCTTCGGTCTGGCGCAGCGCGCGCAGCGCCGCGTCGACCGTCGCCGCCTGCGTCTTCGCCTCCTGCTCGAGCTGGCGCAGCGCCGTCATCTGATCCTCGACGTCGCGGAAGGCGCCCAGCACCGTGCTGCGATAGGTCGCCGCCGCCTCGTCGCGCACCGAACTGGTGCGATCGACGTCGGCGGTGATGCGGCCGCCGTCGAACAAGGTGCCGGCGAGCTGCGGACCGATGGACCAGAAGCGGCTCGGCGCCGAGAGCAGGCTGCCGGCCGACTTGCTTTCGACGCCGAACAGCGCACCCAGGCTGAGGCGCGGGTAATAGGCGGCGCGCGCGACGCCGATCTCGGCATTGGCGGCGGCGACGCGCCGCTCGGCCGAGGCGATGTCGGGACGGCGCTCGAGCAAGGTCGAAGGCAGGCCGGGATCGACCACCGGCACGCGATTGGTCGCGTTGGTCGCGGCGAGGTGGAAGATCGAGGCGGGCTCGCCCACCAGCACCGCGATCGCGTGCTCGGTCTGGGTGCGGCGCAGCTGCGCGTCGGTGGCGGCGGTGCGCGCGCTTTCGAGCTGCGCCTGCGCCTGCGCCACGTCGGCCTCGGTGCCCGCACCGCCGCTATAGCGTTTCTGCGTCAGCTCCAGCGCGCGCTGGTAGACCTGGATCGTGTCCTGCAGCAGCCGCAGCTCGGCGTCGGCGCCGCGCAAGGTGAAATAGTCGGACGCCAGCTCGGCCTGCAGCGACAGGGTGGTGGCGGCATGATCGGCGGCGCTCGCCTGGGCGCTGCGCTTGCTCGCCGACACTTCGTTCTTCACGCGGCCCCACAGATCGATCTCGTACGACAGGTCGAGTCCCAGCGTGTCGTCGCTGAAATTGTTCGATGCCGTCGCGAGGCGGTTGGGACGATTCTGAGACTGGCGCTGCCGCGTCACCTGCCCGTTCGCCGTCAGTTGCGGCGATTCATCGGCACGGGCGTAGCGCACCGCCGCGCGCGCCTGCGCCAGCCGCGCCGCCGACGCCGCGAGATCCTGGTTGGCGGCGTCGACGCGCTTGGCGAGATCGGCCAGCACCGCGTCGTCGTACATCGTCCACCAGGCGCCGCCGATCGCGTCGTCGGACGGATGCGCCACCGCCCATTGCTGCAGATCGACCGCAGATGCCGCCTGCACCGGTGGGGTGGCGAAATGCGCCACCTCGCGCGTCTTGGGCACGTCGTAGGGCGGCGCCAGATCGCAGCCGCCGAGCCCCGCCAGCAGAAGCAGGCCGGTGCAACGGCGTGACATGCGCATGTTCATCGCGACGCATCCCCGCGCGGGGATGGCGCCGACGCATCGGCGGCGCGGCCCGCCGCCGCCGGGCTTTCGCCGCCGCCGGCGGGTGCCCCCGCGATGTGCACGACCTGCCCGTCGCGCATCGAGTCGGGCGGCGACAGCGCGATCTGATCGTTCGCCTGCAGCCCGGTGGTGATCTCGATCTCGCTGCCGAAATCGCGGCCGGTCGTGACCTTCTGCAACGTCACCTTGCCGGCGTCGTCGACCTTGGCGACCGACAGGCCGTCGGCGCGGAACAGCACGGCGCTGACCGGCACGCGCAGCGTCGATTCCGCCGTGCCGAGCTTGAAATGCACGTCGGCATAGCTGCCGGCGAACAGCTCGCCGCTTTTGTTGTCGGTCTCGAGTTCGACCTGCAGCGAGCGCGACGCGGGATCGAGCGCGTCCGACATGCGCACGAGCTTGGCCGGGAAATCACGGCCGGGCCGCTCGGCGAAGCGCAGCACCGCCTCGCCGCCGACATGCAGCGCCGCCGTGTAGGGCTGCGGCACCTGCACGTAGACGCGCAGGCGCGACGTGTCGACGATGCGGAACAATTCCGGCCCGACGCCCGACCCGGCATTGATCAGCTGGCCGATATCGGTGCGCCGCGCCGAAATCACGCCGTCGAACGGCGCCACCACGCGCTTGAAGCCTTGCAAGTTCTGCAGCCGCTCGTGGTTGGCGCGCGCCGATTGCAGCATCGCGCGCTTGGCGTTGGCATCGCCGTTCTTCTCGTCGGTCTCCTGGCGCGACACCGCATCCTGCTTCATCAGCGAGCGCCAGCGCGTCGCGGTGGTCTGGGCCAGCTCGTCGTTGGCCTCGGCGGTGCGGAGGTCGGCGTCGGTCTGGCGCAGCTGGTCGTCGACTTCGGGCGTCTCGAGTTCGGCGAGCAGGTCACCCGCATGCACGTGCGCACCGAGATCGGTGTACCACTTCCGCACATAGCCGCTGGTGCGGGCATAGATCGGCGCTTCAACGTAGGCCTGCACGTTGCCCGGCAGCACCAGCTCCTCGGTGCTGGGGCCGCGGCTGGCGCGGATCGTCGCGACCGTCGGCACGGCGCGCTCGGCGGTCCGCGCGCGCAGGTCGCGCGCCTGCAGCATGCGGCTGCCTATGCCGCCGCCCGCGACCAGCACCACCAGCAGCAGGACCAGCAGCGCGCCGGCGCCGGCGCGCGTGAAGCGCTTGCGCTGCGGCGCCGCGGTCGGAAGTTGTCGAACGTTGTTCGGTACGCCGTGTTGCATCACATACCCTGCGGTTGCGCCGCATCGGTGCGGCGATTTCGTCCATGAATGAGGCAGAAGACGGTCGGCACCAGCAGCAAGGTCGCGAAGGTCGCGAACATCAGCCCGCCGATCACCGCGCGCCCCAGCGGCGCGTTCTGCTCGCCGCCTTCGCCCAGCCCCAGCGCCATCGGGATCATGCCGATGATCATCGCCAGCGCCGTCATCAGCACCGGGCGGAAGCGGCCGAACCCGGCCTGCAGCGCCGCCTGCTCGGCGCTGTCGCCCGCCTGCAGGCGCTCACGCGCGAAGCTGATGACGAGGATCGAATTGGCGGTGGCGACGCCCATGCACATGATGGCGCCGGTCAGCGCCGGCACGCTGAGATGCGTAGCGGTGACGAACAGCATCCAGATGATGCCGGCCAGCGCCGCGGGCAGTGCCGTGATGATGATGAACGGATCGAGCCAGGACTGGAAATTGACGACGATCAGCAGATAGACGAGCACGATCGCGAAGCCGAGCCCGATATAGAGTCCGGTGAACGAGGTGTGCATCGTCTGCACCTGGCCGCGGATCACCACCTGCGATCCCTTGGGCACGTCATGGGCGCTGTCGTCGAGAATCTTCTGCACGTCGGTGGCAACCGCGCCCAGGTCGCGGTCCTGCGCCGCGGCGTAGAGGTTGAGCATCGGCAGCGTGTTGTAGTGCGAGGCGACGCCGACCCCGACCGCGCGCTTCACCTGCCCGACCGAGCCCAGCACCTGCGGCACCGGCGGCGGCGTGCCGCTGCCGGTCATCGCGGCGGTCCGCACCACGTTGCCGCCGATCGGCAGCGACTGCAGCGACTGCAGCGAGTTCAGCGCCGGCTGCGGCGTCTGCGACACGATCTGGTAGGAGACGCCGTTCTCGGGGCTGAGCCAGAAATTCGGCGTGTTCTGGAAGCTGCCCGACAGCGAGATCAGCATGTCGGTGGCGACGTTGCTCTGCGTCAGCCCGAGCTCCTGCGCGCGGCTGCGATCGACGTCGATATGCAGCTCGGGATAGTCGAACGCCTGCTGCTGCCTGAGATCGACCAGCCCCGGCACGGTCCGCAGCTTGTCGAGCAGCGACGCCGCGTAGACGCGGTTCTGCGCCAGGTTGCGGCCGGTGATCTCGATGTCGATCGGGGCCGGCAGGCCGAAATTCAGGATCTGCGTGACGATGTCGGCGGGCAGGAACGCGAACTGGATGCCGGGGAATTTGCGCGGCAGCTCGTCGCGCAGGCGGCGCACATAATCCTCGGTCGGATGATGGTCTTGCGTCAGCGTGATCATCACGTCGGCATCGGACGGGCCGATAGGCCCGGAATTGCTGTACGAGATGTTGATGCCGCTGACCGGCAGTCCGATATTGTCGACGATGGTCTGGATCTCGCCCGCCGGGATGACCTCGCGAATCGCGTCTTCGACATGGTCGCTGAGCTGCGCCGTCTCTTCGACGCGGGTGCCGGTGTGGGCGCGCAGATGCAGCTTGATCTGGCCGGCATCGACGGCGGGGAAGAAATCCTCGCCGAGGAACGGCGCCAGCATCGCCGACAGCACCACCGCCAGCGCGAAACCGGGTATGACGCGGCGGCGATGCGTGAGCGTCCATTGCAGCAGCCCGTGATAGCGCTCGCGCGCCGCTTCGAAGCGCCGCTCGAAACCGGCCTGGAACCGCTGCAGCAGGTTGCGCCCGGGATTGGCGTGCGCATGCGGGTCGTGCTTCTGCAGCCAGAACTTGGCCAGCGTCGGCACCAGCGTTCGCGACAGCAGATAAGAGGCCAGCATCGCGAACACCACCGCTTCGGCCATCGGCACGAATAGATAGCGCGCGACGCCGCTGAGCAGGAACATCGGCACGAAGACGATGCAGATGCAAAGCGTCGAGACCAGCGCCGGGATGGCGATCTGGTTGGCGCCGACCAGGATCGCGTCCTCGACCTCGCGCCCCTCTTCCAGATGCGCGTTGATGTTCTCGATCGTGACGGTGGCGTCGTCGACCAGAATGCCCACCGCCAGCGCCAGCCCGCCCAATGTCATGATGTTGATGGTGCCGCCGGTGGCCGCGATGGCGATGATCGCGGACAGGATCGAAAGCGGGATCGAGACGGTGATGATCAGGGTCGAACGCCAGCTGCCGAGGAACAGCAGGATCATCAGCGCGGTCAGCGCGGCGGCGATCAGCGCCTCGCGCACCACGCCCTGGATCGAGGCCAGCACGAACACCGACTGGTCACCGATGGTGGCGATCTTGAGCGACTCGGGCACGCCGGCCTGGATCAGCGGCACGCGCTGCTTGATGCGGTTGATGATGTCGAGCGTCGAGGCGGAGCCGGTCTTCTGCACCGTCGACAGGACGGCGCGTTGCCCGTCGAGCCGCACGATGTTCTGCTGCGGCGCGCTGCCGTCGCGCACATGGGCGACGTCGCGCACATAGAGGACCGAACCGTTCTGCGCCCGCACCGGCAGGTTGTTCATCTCGGCCACGGCGGTCGGGCTGGCGTTGAGCTTTACGTTATATTCGTAGCTGCCGATCTTCTCGGTGCCGGCGGGCACGATCAGGTTCTGCAGCGACAGCGCCTGGTTGACGTCCTGCGCCGACAGGCCGTAGGCGCGCAGCCGCGCGCCGTCGAGATCGACCTGGACCTGGCGCTGCTTGCCGCCATAGGGATAGGGAATCGACGCGCCCTGAATGTCGGCGAGCTGGGTGCGCACGTAATTCTGCGCGATGTCGAACATCTCCTGTTCCGACAGTTTGGTGCTCGAATAGGCGAGCTGCAGGACCGGCACCGACGACGCGCTGTAACTGAGGATCAGCGGCGGCAGGGTCCCGGGCGGCATCTGGCGCAGCATCGTCTGCGACACGGCGGTGACCTGGCTCAGCGCCAGGTCGACATTGACCCCGGGCTGGAAGAACAGCTTGGCCACACCCACGCCGGCCAGCGACGTCGATTCAATATGTTCGATGTCGTTGACGGTGACGGTGGCGGTCCGTTCGAAATTGGACATGATGCGGTCGCCCATCTCGTCGGGGGCGAGGCCGTTATAATTCCAGACCACGCTGACCACCGGAATGCCGATGTCGGGAAACACGTCGGTCGGCGTACGCAGGATCGTCAACGGCCCGAGCAGCGCCAGCAGGATCGCGAGCACGACGAACGTGTAGGGACGCTGCAGGGCGACTTTGACGATCCACATGCGCGTTTGGTGCCTGACGTGAACAAGGTATGGGGGCGGCGAGCGAGCTAGTACGCTGCGGACGAGGTTCCAATCTCGCAACGGCGGCGTGACAGCACGCCGCAACGATCTGCACGCATTGCACGCAGTGCTGCATCGCGCGGCGCAGCGAAACTGGTGCTGCATCGCTGCACCCGGCGCACGCAGTTGCTGCATCGCTGTGCAGCGTGGCGCAATGCGCTGTGTCCCTGCGAACACGCATCGCGCGTGAAGCGGATGAAACGGATTTCAGGGTGGGCGCCGCGCGTACCGACGAGGGCCGTCGCGCGCAATCGATTTGCTCGCATGCGATCGCACTGGCGATCTGCTCGCCTGCGATCGCACTGGTCGCGCGTTGCATGCCGACCGGGGCGATGACGCTCATTCAGCAACGCGATGACTCGGGCGCGCGCCTGTCGCTCCCGCATGTCTCGCCCGGTCGGTTCTACCTCGAACGATGTATCGGCCGGACGATGTAACTCGATGGATGTATCGCGCCGGCGATCGCTGCCCGCACTGCGGGGGGCTCGTCGTGTTCCGACCCGCGCGACAGTTCCGCGTCGATTTTTCAAACGCCGGGCTGGGGGAGACTGCCGGGACCTGCGCTGGCTGCATGTCAGCCATTGCAGCAATGAAGCGCACGTCGCGTTGCCGCTGCTTGCAATCCGCTTTGCGGCAGGAATTCGCAATGAAAATTGCCGTTTTCTTGCGCTGTGCATCGCACAAGCGACGCATGTCATAGGCACAGGCGCTGCAAGTGGGGCGCGGCCGCAGGCCGCATCCTCTGTTGCATTGTTGCACCACTGGCTCGCGGCATCGGCGCGCGCGGGATCCATGGAACAACTTAAAGGTTCACTGCATCGTCCTCGCGCATTCACGCGCAGCAATCGGAGTTTTCCAATGCAACGTCGCTTCGCCCTCACCCTGCTGACTGCCTCGCTTCTCGCGGGCACGGCCCAGGCGCAGCAATCCCCGCCCGGTACCTTCAACTGGTCCGGCTTATATGGTGGCCTGAATGCCGGCTTCGGCCCGAGCATCGAGAACAAGATCACCACCAGCGGTACGGCCGGCATCAACGCCGGCAACGTCGCGACGGGTCGCGTGCCGGGTTCGATCAACAACAACAAGGAAGGCTTCATTGGCGGTGGCCAGGTCGGCTTCAACTGGCAGACCGGACAGTTCGTCTACGGTGCCGAAGCCGATTTCGATTACACCGACCTCAACCACACCCAGAACCGATTCAGCCCCCTCAACGACCGCACCGCCTTCGGCCAGCACCAATACACGCTGGGCACGGTGCGTGCGCGCGTCGGTTACGCGGTGGATCGCTGGCTGCCCTATGTCACCGGCGGCTGGGCTTATGGCCGCTATTCGAACAGCGCCAACATCTACAGCAACGGTCCCGGCACGCCGCTCGCCTTCTCGGGCAACCAGAGCGGCTTCGGCAGCGGCTGGACCGCGGGTGCGGGTGTCGAATACGCGATCCCGACCGAGACCTTCTCGGCGTTCGGCAACGCGGTGACGTTGCGCGCCGAGTATCTCTATTACGATCTCGGCAGCCGGACGATCGGCGTCAGCCCGGTCGGTGCCGGTGCGACGGGCGGCTACGCGTCGCGCTTCGAGAACAAGGGTCAGGTCGCGCGCGTCGGCCTGAACTTCAAGTTCGGCGGCCCAGCGCCGGAAGTGCAGCAGGTGGTGCAGCGTACCGTTGCCCCGCCGGCCGCGCGCGTCGAGGCACCGCGTTCCTATCTGGTGTTCTTCGACTTCGACCGTTCCGACCTGACGCCGGAAGCCTCGAACATCGTGCGCACCGCTGCCGACAACGCCAAGTCGGGCAACGTCACGCGCATCGAAGTGACGGGTCACGCCGACCGTTCGGGTTCGGACCAGTACAATCTGCGCCTGTCCCAGCGACGCGCGCAGACGGTGCAGGCCGAACTGGTGCGCGACGGCATCCCGGCCGACCAGATCTCGGTCCAGGCCAAGGGCGAAAGCCAGCCCCTGGTCCCGACCGCCGACGGCGTGCGCGAGCCGCAGAACCGTCGCGTGGAGATCGTCTACCGCTGAGCCCTGCTCTACCCTCAGCGTGACGAGAGCGCCGGCGCAGCAATGCGCCGGCGTTTTTCGTTTTGGCCACCAGCACGGGCGCGGTTTTCCAGTCCGTACCACCCCCTGAAGCAGGATCCGATCCGATTGGATCGGACATGCTTTCTAACTTTTTGATCTGGCGCGTTTTCCCGCCGCCCCGTATCAAGTACGGGACAGGCTTCACTGGAAAACACGCCAGAGCGCGGTTTCCGGCAACTTTACTGAAAGCATGCGGCGAAGATCTTCCTTGCACAAAGCTCGCCGCTGATACGAAATCGCTGCCGCGAAATTCGCGGGAGAGGCAGAGGTGGCCAGTTCGCCGCCGCCCCGGGCAGGCGCCTTCGGCGCAGCAACGGCGATCGCGCTTCGGATGCTGGGGCGCGAGGCCGACTCCTATGTCCGCCTCCGGATGGCCTGCGCGCTGCTGTGCGTGCTGTGCGGCGCCGGCCTGGTCGGCCTCTCGCCCCTGCTGCTCGCCAGAGCGATCGACCGGCTCGGCACCGGCGACCTCGCCGAACTCGGACCGCTGCTCGGATTCTACGTCGCCATTCATTGGCTCGGCCGCAGCCTCAATGAATTCCGCCTGCTCGCCTACGGCCCGGCCGAGCAACGGCTGGCGCGCCGGGTCAGCGAACGTCTGTTCGATCATCTGCTGGCGCTGCCGCTGCGCGCGCTGCGCCAACGGCAAAGCGGATCGTTCGCGCAGATCATGGCCAACGGCATCGCCGGGCTTCGCATCGTGCTCACGCATGTCACGCTGACGCTGCTGCCGGTGCTGGTCGAATTCGCCACCGTCGGGCTGGTCCTGATCCAGCTTGGCCGCGCCGAATTCCTGCCGCTGTTCGGCCTCTCGGTGCTGCTCTACCTGCTCGCCTTCCGCTTCAGCATGGGCCGCATCGTCGGGCCGTCGCGCGCCATGAGCCGGGCCCAGGTCGAGGCCAGTGCGACGCTGCAGGACCTGCTCGCCAACGGCGAAACGCTCAAATCCTTCGCCGCCGAGACCTATGCGCGCGACCGCTATGCCGCCCAGGTCCAGGCGACCGAGCGCGCCTTTCGCCGCTTCTATGTCAACCGTGCCGGCGGCGGCCTGCTGGTGACGCTGGTCTTCGCCCTCTCGCTGGGATCGGCGCTGGCGCTGGCCGCGCAGGAAGTCGCGACCGGCGCGCTCACCGTCGGCAGTTTCGTGCTGATCAATGCCTACATGCTGCAGATCGTGCGGCCGCTCGAACTGGTCGGCTTCGCGATGCGCGACATCGGCCAGGGCCTCGCCTTTCTCGAGCAGATGGACCAGCTGTTCCGGATTGCGCGCGAACGCGATGCCGCCGGCCCGGATCTGCCGATTGGGCCGCCCGGTGCGTTTTCCCGCGAAGTGGATACCGGTTCGCGGAGGGAAAACGCGCCAAACCAAAAAGTTGGAGAGCATGGCCCGATCAATTTGATCGGGTCATGCTCGGCGGCGGCCTGCTGGTGACGCTGGTCTTCGCCATCTCTCTTGGATCGGCGCTGGCGCTGGCCGCGCAGGAAGTCGAGACCGGCGCGCTCACCGTCGGCAGTTTCGTGCTGATCAATGCCTACATGCTGCAGATCGTGCGGCCGCTCGAACTG
>JAQGIE010000146.1 GCA_028291365.1 Rhodospirillales bacterium | reverse complement strand
GCCAGGCGCAGCCCGCCCCAATGCCGCCCCTGAACCCGGATCGGGGCTGATACGTCCTTCATCATGGCGAACTGGCCGCCGCCCATGTCGCGCCGGTAGCTCTGGACCAGGAAGTCCTTGGTCGAACGCCCCGCCGCCAGCCCGACCCGGTCGTCGAAGATGCGGCGGTTGCGGCTGTTGGCCGTGTTCCAGGCCACGTCGGTGCCCTGCGGCTGCGAGAACTTCTTGTTGTGGGTCGCGAGATAGCCGTTGCGATCGACGGCGGCGCAAAACACGACGCGCGGATCGAACGCCAAGGCCGGCTCCTGGAAGTGCGGCAGGTGCCGGTCGGCGAAGTTGGTGAAGCGCGTCACCAGTTGCTGCGGATTGGTACCCGCGACCGGCTGATATTTTTCGTCGAACAGATCGGCGACCGCGATCTCGCCGCGCGCCACCGCTTCATCGAACCGCGCGGAAATCTTGTTCGCCACGTCGGTGGCGTAGCGCACGAACGGCGTGTCGATGGTTTCGGCGCCCGACAGCGCCGTTGCTTCGATCAACGACTCGGCGCGTTGCAGCAGACCGCCCAGCCTTCCGCGCGCTTCGCGCAGCGCACCGGCCGAATGCTCGAACCCTTGGGTGAATTCGGTCATGCCGGCGAGCAGCGCCGAACAATTGGTCTCGATCTGGTTGGCCTGTTGCGCGATCACGGTCGAATCGCGATCGACCTTGGCGAGCGCATCGCCGATCGCGTCGATCGCGTGTCCGAACCCTTCGGTGCCGGCGCGCACGGTCGCGGCTTTTTCCACGCCCGTGGCGCCGTCGGCCATCAACCGTTTGGTGTTGGCGGCCAGTTCTTTCAGCGTCGCGTCGATTTCCGCCGTCGCGTCGCTGGTGTTCTTGGCCAGCGCCTTGACCTCGGACGCGACGACGGCGAAGCCCTTGCCCGCGGCACCGGCGCGCGCCGCTTCGATGGTGGCATTCAAGGCCAGCAGGTTGGTCTGGCGCGCGATGCCGTCGATGCCGCGCGCGACTTTGCCGACGCGGTCGAGCGAACTGGCCAGCGTTGAAAGCTGCGATTCGATCGCCTGCACCGCGCTGACCAGCGCAGCGATATCGGCAAGTGCGTGCCGCATCGATTCACGCGAGTCGCCGGCGGCGCGCACCGCCGCGCCTGCGGTGTCGGTCGCAGCCGCCGCCAGCCTGGCGATTTCGCGGTTTCGGCCGGCGAGATCGGCCGACACGCTACGCAGCTCTTGCGCCGAGACGGATTGTTCGTCGACGCGCCTGGTGACGTCCTCGACATTTCCCACCACGTCGGCGATCTCGATCCCGAGTTCGCCGGCGATCGAGGCGACGCGCTGGACGACCTCGGCTGCGTTTTCGAGCTGCTGCGTCACGGCTTCGTTCCCCAGGCTTGCACGAGTGCGAACGGTCAGCCGGCGAACTGAAGAAAAGATGAAGCGCTCAGCGGTCGCCGACCCACGCGATGCGCAGGATATTGGTGTTGCCGGGCGTGCCGAATGGAACGCCCGCGGTAATCACGAGACGCTCGCCGGCCTTGGCATACCCGCGTCCGATCGCCCATCGGCATGCGTCCTGAACCATCGCCGCAAAACTGTCGATTTCCGCCGTGCGGATCGGTTCGACGCCGTAGGACAGAACCAGTCGCCGCGCCGTCGCGAGCTTTGACGTAAGACACAGGATCGGCACGCTCGGCCGTTCGCGCACGCAGCGCAGCGCGGTCGAACCCGACGTGGTGTAGGTCACGATCGCGGCGGCACCGATCGTCGTCGCGATGTCGGTCGCGGCCCGCGTGATCGCATCGGCCGCGGTCTTTTCCGGTGCCGGATGATCGGCGTCCATGATCGAACGATAGGCCGGGTCGCTTTCGACCCGCGCGGCGATGCGATCCATGATGCCGACCGCTTCGAGCGGATACTGGCCGGATGCGGTTTCGGCCGACAGCATCACCGCGTCGGTGCCTTCATACACCGCGGTGGCGACGTCGCTTGCCTAGGCGCGCGACGGGGTCGGTGCCGAGATCATCGATTCGAGCATCTGGGTCGCGACGATCACCGGCTTGCCGGCACGACGCACGGCGGCGAAGATCTTGCGCTGCAACACCGGCACCTCCTCGGCCGGCATTTCGACGCCGAGATCGCCGCGCGCGACCATCACGCCGTCCGACATTTCGATCAGCTGGTCGAGGTGATCGAGCGCCTGCGGTTTTTCCAGCTTCACCATGACGGCGGCGCGGCCTTCGATCAGGCGGCGTGCCTCTGCCACGTCGTCGGGACGTTGCACGAACGACAACGCCACCCAGTCGACGCCGAATTCGAGCGCCGCAGTCAGGTCGCGCCGATCCTTGTCGGTCAGCGCCGACAGCGGCAGCACGATCTCGGGAACGTTGACGCCCTTGCGGTTCGAGAGCTGCGCGCCCGCCACGACGACGGTGTCGAGCGCGTCGGCATGCTGGGCAGTGACGCGCAGCCGCACGCGGCCGTCATCGAGCAGCACGTCCGAACCGGGCGTGATGGCGTTGATCAGTTCCTGATGCGGCAGGTGCACGCGCGTCGCGTCGCCCGGCGCCGGATTCATATCGAGACGAAAGCTCTGCCCGGCCTGCAGCGCGACCGAGCCCGACTCGAAGGTGCCGATGCGAAGCTTGGGGCCTTGCAGGTCGGCCAGGATGGCGATCGGCCGTCCCGTCTCTTCCTCGATCGAGCGAATCGCCGTGACGCGCGCGGCGTGATCTTCGTGCGTGCCGTGACTGAAATTGAGTCGGAAGACGTCGACACCGGCTTGGTGCAACGCAGCGATCTGGTCGCGTGTGGAGCTTGAGGGCCCCAGCGTCGCAACGATCTTGGTCTTACGGCGGCGACGGCGGGCAACCGAGTCTGGCATGGCGCCGGATCCTAGGGAGCCAAGCGCGTCACGAACACCCCTCGAAGCGGTAATGAACGCGAAGATCGATGCGCCGCGAGCCGAGGCGCATCAGCGGGCCGCACGGCGGCGCGGAAATGGTGCCAGATGGCGCGGCAGCAGATGCACGCACCCACCCGCCCCGGTCACGACCAGGCGGCCGCGCCATTCATACCCCCCGAATCGCCGCGAGATCTCGTCGAGCAGGTTCTGCCAGCTCCGCGAATCACCTTCGCCCGCCAGTTCACCCGCGAGCACCAGCAGGCGTTCACGCGTCAGGTGCGGATACGGGCCGGTGTCGCCCCAATAGAGCCGGCAGAGATCTCCGAACTCGCCTTCGGTTTCGACCATGGCGCGACCTTGTTGCAAATGATTATCACTTCGGAAGCTACAAGCACGATCTACCCCGGTCAATCGGGGGAGGCTGCGTTTGGCGGGACTGTGTTTTCACCGGGTCGTGCTAGGCAGGCGCGCCTTTTTCGGGGAGTCGGATGGAGTACGTCGCAACGCTGATCGCAGGACCGTCGCTGGAGCCCGGCGCGCTGGCGGCGACCGTCGTGGCCGCGCGCGACGCGCTCGCCGCCCTCGGCGCCGAACCGGGCGCGCCCGACGTGCTGCATGCGGATCGCGCCATCGATCTTCCCTTCGCCGAGGCCGATCCCGACCAGGCCGATTCGGCGCTGCGCCGCGCCATCGGCACGCAGCCGATCGACGTCGTCGCGCAACAAACCGTCGAACGGCGCAAGCGCCTGCTGCTGGCCGATCTTGAATCGACCATCATCGGCCAGGAGATGCTCGACGAACTTGCCGAGCTGATCGGATTGCGCGACCGCATCGCCGACATCACGGCCCGCGCGATGAACGGCGAACTCGATTTCCGAGCTGCCCTGGTCGAGCGCGTCGCGCTGCTGATCAACCTGCCGGAAGCATCGCTGGACGAAGTTGCCAGACGCATCACGCTGAATGGCGGCGCCGCGACGCTGCTGGCGACCATGCGGGCGGCGGGCGCCCATTGCGTGCTGGTGTCCGGCGGCTTCACGCGCTTTGCCGAACCGGTCGCGGCGACGATCGGCTTCCACGAGATCCACGCCAACGTGCTCGAACTCGATGCGGGCAAGCTCACCGGCACGGTGCGGGAACCGGTGCGCGACAAGAACGACAAGCTGCGCGTGCTGAAAGCGACGGCGGCGCGGCTGCATTTGCCCCTGGCCGCGACTCTGTCGGTCGGCGATGGCGCCAACGATCTGCCGATGCTGCAGGCGGCCGGTCTGGGCGTCGCCTATCATGCCAAGCCGGCGGTGCGCGCGGCGGCGCGGGCGCGGCTCGACCACGCCGATCTCACCGGCCTGCTCTATGCGCAGGGCTATCGCGCCGCCGAGATCGTGCAGCCCTGAAACGAAAACGGCGGCTCGAAAGCCGCCGTTTCGCCGTTTCCTTGCCGATCGCGGTTGCGATCAGCCGGTACCGTTCAGCCCTTGGCTTTTGCCGTCAGCGGGACGGCGATGAAGCCCTGGTCGCCCTGCCGCTCGCGCAGCATCAGCACCGACTTCTTGCCCGCCTGCCGCGCCGACTCGATGCGCGCCTGCACATCCTTCGGCGAAGCGACCGAGCCCTGGTCGACTTCCATCACCACGTCGCCTGCGCGCATGCCTTTTTCTTCCGCCGCGCTGCCGGGCTTCACCGAGGTGATGACGACGCCGCTGGTCTGGTCGCCGAGCTGATACTGGCGGCGCAGTTCCGGCGTCAACGACGCGACGCTGAGACCGAGCTGCTCGATCGGCTCGGCATTCTTGGTCGGCACCGGCTTGCCGTCGCGCTCATTGGCGTCGGCGACGTCGACGTCGGCAGGCATCTCGGCCACCTTCACCTGCAAGGTTTTTTCCTTGCCGTCGCGCAGGATCTTCACCGCGACCGTCTTGTCGATCTGCGCCGTGGCGACGAGGCGCGGCAGGCGCGCATTGTCGGTCACGTCCTTGCCGTCGAACTCGGTAATCACGTCCCGCGGCTGGATGCCCGCGGCTGCGGCCGGCGAATTCGCCTGCACGCTGGCCACCAGCGCGCCGCGCGTCTGCTTCAGACCCAGGCTTTCGGTCATGTCGTCCTGGATCGACTGGACGCGCACGCCGAGCCAGCCGCGCTTGGCCTTGCCGTACTGGATGATCTGCTCGACGACCGGCTTCACGACGTTGGTCGATTGCGCGAAGCCGATGCCGACCGAACCGCCGGTGGGCGAGTAGATCGCAGTGTTGATGCCGATGACCTCGCCTTTGAGATTCACCAGCGGGCCACCGGAGTTGCCCTTGTTGATCGATGCGTCGGTCTGGAGGAAATCGTCATAGGCGGCGCCCGGCAGGCCGCGCGCACGCGCCGACACGATGCCGGCCGTCACCGAACCGCCGAGGCCGAACGGATTGCCGACCGCCACGACCCAGTCGCCGACGCGCATCGTGTCCGAATTGCCCCAGGTCAGCTGCACCAGCTCCTTGTCGGCCGGGACTTGCAGCACGGCCACGTCGGCGCGCTCGTCCTTGCCGACCAGCTTGGCGGTGAGCGTCTTGTTGTTGTGCAGCGTGACTTTGATCTCGTCGGCGCCGTCGATCACGTGATTGTTGGTGATCACGTAGCCTTTGGCGGCATCGATGATGAAGCCCGAGCCGAGCGACGCGACGCGGCGCGGCGTCGGGTTCGGACCGCGCTCGAAGAAGTCGCGGAAGAACTCATCGAACGGCGAGCCGGGCGGGAACGGGCTTTGTTGCTGTTCGCCGCGCTGGCCGGGTTGCTGTTGCGGGGCGCGACGGCGTGGCGTCGGCTGCCCCTCGTCGCCACCCGGTACGCCCCCCGGCACGCCGGCCTGCGGCTTCGGCGTGGAGGTGGTGGAGATATTCACCACGGCCGGCGACAGTTTCTCGGCCAGATCGGCGAAGCTGTCGGGCGCACGCTGGGCCGTGGCGGGGACCGTCACGGTGGCGGTGGCGAGGAAAGCGAGCGCGGCGACGGCCATCAGGCCACGCCGAACGGAACTTGCAGGGGCGGTCACCGCGGACTGCATCGAAAAACCTTTCGCGAAAACAGAACGACAAAAGCGCAAGTCCACATAGGGACCCGCCGAAATGGTTCAACCAAGGCCGTGTCGGGCCAAGGCTACGACGGCAACGCCCGTCGCCGCCAGGAATAGCGCACCTGCGCGGACCTGACCCGCCGGCATCGACAGCGCCATTGCTACGGCGCGCCGCATCACCAGCGGAAAGGCTGCGTAGAGAATGCCCTCCAGCACCAGCGCAATGCCGATCCCCGTGACGAGATCACGCATCAGCGTGCCGGTCCTAGTGAACGCTGCATGTAACGAAAGAATTCGCTCGACGGGCTCAACACCAAGGTCGTGTCCTCGGTGCCGAGCGCGCGGCGATAGGCCTGCAACGAACGGTAGAACCCGTAGAACTCCGGATCACGGCCGAACGCATCGGCGTAGATCTTGATCGAATCGGCATCGCCCTGGCCGCGCAGAATCTGCGAGTCACGCTCGGCCTCGGCCAGGATCGCAGTCCGCTCGCGATCCGCCTTGCCTTTGATCTGCTGCGCCTGCTCGAAGCCCTGGGCGCGGAATTCGGCCGCTTCGCGTTCGCGCTCCGACTTCATGCGGGCATAGATCGCCTGGCTGGTCTCATCGGGGAGATCAGCACGGCGGATCCGCACGTCGACGATCCGGATGCCGAACGAGGTCGCCTCGGCTTCGACCTGTTCCTTGATCCGCTGCATCACCCCGGCGCGTTCGTTCGACAGCAGCGCCTGCAGCGCGACTCCGCCCAACACGCGACGCAGCGACGCCGACAGGACCGATCCCAGCCGTCCTTCGACCGCCGCCTCGGTGCCGATCGCCTGATAGAAGCGGGTCGGATCGACGATGCGGTAGCGCGCGAAGACGTCGACCACGAGACGCTTCTGGTCGGCGAGAATGACGCGCTCGCTCGGCGGGTCGACGTCGAGCACCCGCTTGTCGTAGCGCGCCACGGTCTGCACCAGTGGCAATTTCCAATAGAGGCCGGGCTCGCGCGCTTCGCGCTCGATGCGGCCCAACTGGATCACCAGCGCCTGCTGCGCTTCGCTGACGATGAAGAAGCTCGAAGCGGCGAGCAGGCCGACGATGGCGGCGAGAACCGCGAGCGCCAGCACGAGGCGGCTTTTGGCGTCCATCAGCGGGCTCCTCCCTGCGAGGACGTAGGCGCCGGGGTCGGCGCGGGCGACGGCGAGGCCGTCGGTGTCGGCGGCCGCAGCGCGTCGAGCGGCAGCACCGGCACCACACCCTGTTTTCCTTCGGCGCTCGGGTCGATCACGATCTTGCGCGCCTTGCGCAGCACTTCTTCCATCGTCTCGAGATAGAGGCGCTTGGCGGTGACGTCTTTCGACAGGCGGTAGCTGTCATACACCGAGATGAAGCGTTTGGCGTCGCCGGTCGCGTCCTGCACGACCTTGTCGCGATAGGCGTTGGCATCCTGCAGCATGCGTTCGGCGTCGCCGCGCGCGCGCGGAACGATGTCGTTGCGATACGTCTCGGCCTCGTTGCGCAGGCGCTCGCGATCGGCGCGGGCACGCTGCACGTCGTTGAAGGCGTCAACCACGGTGGTGGGCGGATCGACTTTCAGCAATTGCACCTGCTGCACGTCGACGCCGGCTTCGTAACTGTCGAGCATGCGCTGCAGCAGTTCGCGCGTCTGCGATTCGATCTGCGCGCGCGCTTCGGTCAACGCCGGCTGGATGCCGATCCGGCCGATCACTTCGCGCATCGCGCTTTCGGCCGCTTTCTTCACCGTGCCTTCGGGATCGCGGATCTTGAACAGATACTGGCGCGCGTCCTTGATGAACCAGAAGACGTTGAAGTCGATGTCGATGATGTTCTCGTCGCCAGTCAGCATCAGGCTTTCATCGGGCACGTCGCGGACGTCGCGCGCTTCCGTGGTGCCGAAACGGCGCGGACCGGGCGCGCCCTCGCCGGAGCGGAAACCGATTTCGATGCGTCCGACGCGCGTCGTCTTGGGCGTGAACACGGTCTCGATCGGCGATGGCAGGTGATAGCGCAGGCCCGGCTGTTCGGTGCGCGTGTACTTGCCGAAGCGCAGCACGACGCCCTGTTCGTCGGGTTCGACCCGATAGAGACCGCTGGCAGCCCAGATCAACAGCAGCGCCAGGACGCCGAGCAGAATGGCGCGGCCGCCGCCGAGCCCGCCCGGCAGCAGACGACGCATGCCGTCCTGGCCGCGGCGGAACAGGCCGTCGAAATCGGGTGGGCGCGGCCCGCCGCCACGACCGCCGCCGCCGCCGCCACCGTCACGTCCGCCGCCGTCTTGTCCCCCCGGGCCGCGACTCCACGGGCTACCGCCGCCGCCGCCGCCGCCGCCGCTGGGTGGCGGTCCCCACGGTCCACCGCCGTCCTTGCCGCCGCGTCCGGCTGCGCCGCCTTGCTCGTTCCACGGCATTGGGTCCGCGTCTCCTAGAGTGAATGCGGGTCTATATGGGGTCGCGGCCGCAACCTCAATGCAAGCTGGGGGGCAAGCCCGTGCCGGGTTCCGGTCCGCCGCCGCGCACCAGCGCGTCATATGCGAGGGCGATGAAGACGACCGAGACGCAGCTCTGCAGGGCCGCGAACAGGCCCGCGATCAGGAAAGCCGGCGCGCCCGTATCCAGAAACGGCAGCAAACCGAGCAAGGTCTGCGCGAGCGTGAGCACGAGGTAGATCGCGACCACGCCGGCCACGATTCCGACCGCTTCGCCCCGCGTGCGCCGCCATGCTTCGGTAAGGCTCGGCGCCGGCTCGTCGAGCGCCGCAGCAGCGAAAGCAAGCCGCAGCCGCGGCACCACCAGCGCGAGATAGGCGAACAAGGTCAGCGTCGGCAAGGTCGCGGCGCCGCCGAGGAAGCGCGCCAGCAACGCCGCGCTCAGCACCGCGGCAAAGCCCAACCCGGTCATGCGCGCGCCGAGCCCGACCGCACGCAGCAGGCGGCGATCGAGAACGAACAACGACAGACCCGGCCGCAATTCGTCCAGCAAGACGCGGCGATAGAGGCCGAGCCCATAGGCAAGCCCGACGATCGAAGCGATCAGCAGCGCGCCCATCAGCAGCGGACCGGCATCGGGGCGCGGTTGCGGCACACCGGCCTCGTCGACATTCACCGCCGCGAGCACGCCCGCAAAACACGCCGCGTCGACCAGCGCGAGCAGCAATGTCGCCGGCAGCAGCGAACGCCAGCGTTCGATCGGCCATTCCAAGGCGCGCTTGAAGGCGAGCAGCAACGGCAGACGCGTACTCATGACCGTGCATACTCGAGAAAGACCAGCGCCGGCATCTCGCCCTGCCCCGGCATTTCGCTGCGTGAGGTTTCGCGCCAACCGGCAAGGTCGGGCTCGAAACTGACATCGCCTTCATAGTCGCGCTCGACACGCGTCAGCACCAGGCGCTCGGCCCGCTGCAGCGCTTCTTCGAGCAGCGCCTTGCCGCCAATGACGAAAACTTCCTCGGCATCACGCACGCGCGCCAGCGCCATATCCAGCGAGACCACCGTTTCGGCGCCGTCGAAGCGGCGCTCGGCATCGCGCGTCACGACGAGGTTGCGACGCCCCGGCAAGGCGCGGCCAAGCGACTGCCAGGTGCGGCGCCCCATGATCACGGGCGCGCCCATCGTGGTGCGTTTGAAATGCTGAAGATCAGCGGACAGGCGTGGCCAGGGCAGGTTGCCCTCGCGGCCGATGACACCGTTCGCGGCGATCGCCACGATCAACGAGAGACGCATGCGTTCAGACCGCGACCTTCGCTGCGATGTGCGGATGCGGGTCGTAGTCTTCGAGCGTGAAATCCTCGTAGCGGAAGCCAAACAGGTCGGTCACCGTAGGGTTGATTTTCATGTGCGGCAGCTTGCGCGGCTCGCGGTTGAGCTGCAGTTCGGCCTGCTCGATGTGGTTGGCGTAGAGATGCGCATCGCCGATCACGTGCACGAACTCGCCCGGTTCGAGTCCGGTCGCCTGCGCCAGCATCATGGTCAGCAGCGCGTAGGAGGCGATGTTGAAGGGCACGCCAAGAAATGCGTCGCCCGAACGCTGATAGAGCAGGCAGGAAAGCCGGCCGTTCGCGACCCAATATTGGTGCAGCAGATGGCACGGCGGCAGCGCCATGTCGTCGATCTCGCCGACATTCCAGGCGTTGACGATGTGGCGGCGCGAATCCGGATTCTCCCGCAGCGAGCGCACCAGATTGGCCATCTGGTCGACGGCACCGCCGTCCTGCGTCGGCCAGGACCGCCATTGGCGGCCATAGACGGGGCCGAGCTCGCCGTCTTCGCCGGCCCATTCGTCCCAGATGCGGACGCCGGCTTCCTGCAGCGGGCGCACGTTGGTATCGCCGCGCAGGAACCAGAGCAGCTCGTGAATGATCGATTTGAGGTGCAGCTTCTTGGTCGTCACCAGGGGGAAGCCGGCTTCCAGGTCGAACCGCATCATGTGGCCAAAGACCGAGCGCGTCCCGGTGCCGGTACGGTCGGTTTTGGCCAGGCCCTCATCCAGGATGCGGCGGAGCAGCGCGTGATACTGCAGCATGAGGCGGACCATCTCCGAAGCCGACCACTGGCGCAACCGGCGACGAGCCCCTATCTTTGCAGGTGTCGGGCTTCGGCCCGTCTATGGCGATAAACGCTGCGTGGAATAGGCGTTACGGACCCGGGGGCGGTACCCGGCGCCTCCACCATTCCCGTTCGAATGGGTAGGGGGGCGAACTAGGATCGACGTGCGTAGTAAAGGCGTAGTTTTTGCTCGGCATGGTTCCACCGTCATCGGACCAAAACCACAGGTGCCAACGATAACGTTGCTCCTCTCGCTGTCGCTGCCTAATCAGCAGTAGATAAGCGCGGTTCGAGGGGGCACCGGGCAACAGAAGCCCCCTCACTTCTCCTTGCATTCAGCCCGTTCGTTGCGAGTCACGGGCGACGGGCGGATGGAAAACAACCGGGAGATCCGTTCCGCGTTGGCGGAAACGGATCTAGAGTGCGGGTCATGTCGAAGGACTACATGCGCTACGATCGGATGGTCGAAGAGGCGTTGCGCGGCGTCGTCCGCCGCGCGCTCAACGAAGCCGCGGCCCAGGGCCTGCCGGGCAACCACCATTTCTATCTGACCTTCCGCACGCGCGTGCCGGGCGTCGACATCCCGCCCTATCTCGTCGAGCGTTATCCGAACGAGATGACGATCGTGCTCCAGTTCCAATTCTACGGGCTGGAAACGGCGGACGATTACTTCGTCGTCACGCTGAGCTTCAACAATCAGCAGGAACGGCTGCAGATCCCGTACACGGCGATCAGCGTATTCGCCGATCCGTCGGTCAATTTCGCGCTGCAATTCCAGGCTCCCGACGAGGACGTCGCCGAGATCGAGGAAGCGCCGGAGGCGTTGGCACCAGCCAGCAGCGAGCCGCCGCGCGCCTTGCCGCCGGCCGCGCCGAAACCGGCGCTGCCGCGCGCCGAAGGTGACGGCAGCTCGGCCGAAGTCGTTTCGCTCGACCAATTCCGCCGCAAGTGAGCGCGCCGCCCGTCGCGGGCGTAACGCTGGTTTACGGTCCCACCGCCAGCGGCAAGTCCGCGCTGGCGATCGATCTCGCGCGCGAGATCGACGGCGTCGTCATCAATGCCGACGTCATGCAGCTTTATCGCGAGATGCGCATCCTCACCGCGCGGCCGACGCCGGACGACGAGGCCGCGGCCCCGCATCGCCTTTACGGCACGGTGCCGATGCAGGCGGCGTGGAACGTGGCGCGCTGGCGGGAAACGGCGCTCGACGAAATCGAACGCGCGCGCGCGGCGGGCAAGGCGCCGATCCTGGTCGGCGGCACCGGTCTTTATCTCGACGCGCTGCTCCGCGGCCTGTCGCCGGTGCCCGCGGTCGATCCCGAGATTCGCGCCCTGGCCATCGCGCGGCACGCCGAGCTGGGCGGCGAAAATTTTCGGGCGGATCTCGCACGGCGCGATCCTGACAGCGCGGCGCGGCTCGCGGCCGGCGACACGCACCGGCTGATCCGCGCC
>JAQGIE010000033.1 GCA_028291365.1 Rhodospirillales bacterium | reverse complement strand
TCGCGCTCAAGACGCCCGGCGTCGAAGGCGCCATCGCCTTCCCGGGTCTGTCGATCAACGGTTTCACCAACAGCTCGAACTCGGGCATCGTGTTCGTGAAGCTGAAGCCGTTCGAGCAGCGCACCACACGCGACCTCTCGGACGTCTCGATCGCGGGCTCGCTCAACAAGCAGTACAGCCAGATTCAAGAAGCGCTGATCGCGATGTTCCCGCCGCCCCCGGTGCAGGGGCTGGGCACGATCGGCGGCTTCAAGTTCGAAATCGAGGATCGCAGCGGCGTCGGTTACGAAGCGCTCGACGCGGCAACCAAGGCGTTCCTGGCCAAGGCCGGCACCGCGCCGGAACTGGCGGGCCTGTTCTCGAGCTTGCAGATCAACGTGCCGCAGCTCTACGCCGATATCGACCGGCAGAAGGCGCGCCAGCTCGGCGTCTCCGTGACCGACGTGTTCGACACGCTGCAGATCTATCTCGGCTCGCTCTACGTCAACGACTTCAACAAATTCGGCCGCACCTATTCGGTGCGCGTGCAGGCCGACGCGCAGTATCGCGCCCGTGCCGAGGATATCGGCCAGTTGAAGGTGAAGTCGGCGAGCGGCGACATGGTGCCGCTGGCCGCCCTGCTGCGCGTCAAGCAGAGCGCCGGCCCCGAACGCGCCATGCGCTACAACGGCTTCCTCGCCGCCGACGTCAATGGCGGTCCGGCGCCGGGCTTTTCGTCAGGTCAGGCGCAGGACGCGGTCGAACGCATCGCCAATGAGACGCTGCCCAAAGGCGTGCATCTGGAATGGACCGATTTGACGTACCAGGAAATCCTGGCCGGCAACTCGGCGATCTGGGTGTTCCCGCTCGCCATGCTGCTCGTCTTCCTGGTGCTGGCGGCGCAGTACGAGAGTCTCACGCTGCCGCTCGCCATCATCATGATCGTGCCGATGGGGCTGCTCGCAGGCATGGCCGGCGTGTATCTGACGCACGGCGACAACAACATCTTCACGCAGATCGGCCTCATCGTGCTGGTCGGTCTGTCGGCGAAGAACGCGATCCTCATTGTCGAGTTCGCGCGCGAACTCGACTTCGCCGGGCGAACGCCGGTGCAGGCGGCGGTCGAAGCGGCCAAGCTGCGGCTGCGTCCGATCCTGATGACGTCGCTCGCCTTCATCATGGGCGTGCTGCCGCTGGTCACCTCGATCGGCGCCGGCGCCGAGATGCGGCGCGCCATGGGCATCGCGGTGTTCTCGGGCATGATCGGCGTCACCGCCTTCGGTCTGTTCCTGACCCCGGTCTTCTACGTGCTGCTGCGCCGGCTGACCGGCAACAGCGCGCTGACCCAGCATGGCGAAGTGCACGATTTCGACGAGCCCGCCAACCAACTGCACGACGCGCGAGCGGAGGCGGCGTGAGTCGTCGTCCGCGAGACGGCGGGGATCCGCCGCTGCGCCGTCGCCGGCGCCTGCAGTGGCGCTCGCTGCTGCCGTGGATCGGCCTGTTCATCGCCAAATAGACGGGCGGGTTGGCGGTTGCAGGTCGGCGCGCTCGATGGCGCGCGCGCGCCCGGTGCCGCCACGAGGCGGTGCCGACAGCGTCATGAGCGCGCGGCACGTGCAAGCTTCGCGACAGCAACACGACGGGACTTCAAGGATTGCAGGCGTCGTCAACAGGTCGGGCGTTCCGCTGTCGATTGCACCGCATGCGGACGCGAAATTGCGCGTGTTGTGCCGGACGCTGAAGCACGGCATGCCAATCGGTCCCAGTTCGATGGAGTTTCCCGTGCTCGACCTTCGTGCAACTACGGCCTCCCTTGCCGCCGCCGCCGCTCTTCTGCTGGTCGCCGCGCCCGCTTCCGCCCAACAGCAGCCCTGGCAGCAGCCGCAACAGCAAGGGCAGCAACAGCAGCAGCAGGAGCAGCCCCAGCAGCCGCAGCCCAGCTCTGGCGGCTACCGGCTCACCCTGCCGGCGATCGAAACCTGTCATACGGCGATGATGACGTTGCTCAAGCGGGCCCAGGCCGATCCGGCGCTCCGCGCCGAGCAAGCGAGCCAGACCGAGCCCGACGGCACCACGCCCGAACAGATCGCCGATTTCATGAAGAAGCAGGCGCCCGCCTCGAGCGCATTGATGGCGTCAAGCGGCTGCCCCGCCGAGACCTACGTCAAGATCGGCCTGGCGACGATGGAAGCGGTCGAGGCGCTGAATCCGAGCGCTCCGAACGCGCCGCCCGCCAACCTGGCGCCGATGGCGCGCGAGAACGCCGCCTTCCTGCAGCAGAACGCGACCCGTCTGCAGCAGATCGACCAGGAAGCGGCGGCGGCCGAGAACGGCCCACAGATGTCCCAGGGCCGCTAAAAAGATCGAGCGCCGGCGACGAACTTCTTCACCGCGTCGAGCACCACGTCGGTGCGCTCGCGGTGGGGCGAGTGCCCGCATGCCTCGAGTTCGAGGCGGTGCACTTCGCCGCCGACGCCGCGCTCGATGCGGTCGAGCTGTTCCATCGTCGCGTATTCGTCATCGACGCCCTGGATCAGCAGCACCGGCGCGGTGATGCGCGGCAGCACCGTCTCGATGTTCCAGTCGCGAAAGCGCGGATCGAGCCAGATGTCGCTCCAGCCATGGAAGACGTGGGCGGCATCGCGGTGGTAGCGGCCGAGCCTGGGCGCAAGCTCGTCGTAGCGCTCGCGGATGGCGGCGATGCCGTCGATCGTGACTTGTTCGACGAAGACATGCGGCGCCGCCAGGGTCAGGCTGGTGAGGCGCGAAGCGCGATCGTCCGCCGCCGCGAGCAGCGCGATGGTGGCGCCGTCGCTATGGCCGAACAGATGCGCGCGTTCGAGCCCGAGCGCGTCGAGCAGCGCCGGCAAGCGGGCCGCTTCGAGATGCATGTAGTCGGGATCGCGCGCGGCGGCTCGCAAATCCGAGTTGCCATAGCCCTGGCGTGACCAGGCGAGAACGGTGCGGCCGGTTGCATCGGCGAGGCGCTCGGGAAAGTCGCGCCACATCGCGACCGAGCCCAGCCCTTCATGCAGCAGCAGGATCGGCGTCGCAGCGTCGGCGCGCATCCAGCGCGCCACTTCGAGGCGCACGCCGTCGACGACAAGCAGGAACGGATCGTCGGACAAGGTCGCCCGCCGTCAGCGGTGCGCGATCCGATCGAGGCGCGCCGACGCGGCGCGCCGTTCGGCTTCGGCGGCGAGCGCGTTCGGCACCACCCGCATGCCGATCGGCGACAGGCTGGCGCCGGCCAGTTTCAGATGCGCATAGGCGAATGGCAGGCCGATGATGGTCACGGCGTTCGCGATCGCCGCCAGCACGTGGAAAATCGCAAGCCAGATGCCGAGCAGCGGAATCCACAGGATCGTGCCGATCAGGCCGAACAGGCCGCCCACGATCGACGGCGATTCGCCGATGTCGCTGGCGCGCACGACGGTGCGCCCGAACGGCCATAGCGTGTAGTTGGCCAAGGTCAGGCAGGCGCGCGCCCACGGCAGGCCGACGATGGTCACGGCGCAGAGAATGCCGGCCAGCGTCCAGGCGACGGCGCCGGCGAAACCGCCCAGGATCAGCCAGAGAAGATTCAGGATCAGCCGCACGTCACGCTCCCGGGAACAGGTGTCTCGGCGAACCTAGCTTCGTTCGGCCGCGGCCCCAAGGACGGGATCGGAAGGCGGCGCCGCCGGCGCCGCCCAATCACACTGCCGCGAGGCCATTCCGGCGCCGTACGCGCGACGCGATCAGTTTTCGTGCCAGCGGATAGATCAGCGACAGGATCGACAGGCCCATCAACGTGCCGCTGATCGGGTGCTGGAAGAAAACCGTCGCGTCGCCATGGAAGGTGATCATGCTGCGCATGAACGAGTCCTCGGCAATGGGGCCGAGGATCGCGCCCAGCACCATCGGCGACACCGGCAGCTTGAAGCGCTCGAACACATAGGCGATGGCGCCGAACACGACGATGATCCACATGTCCGACAGGCTGTTGCGGTCGGCATAGGCGCCGACCAGGCTGAACATGATGACGATTGCGGCCAGGATCCCCTGCGGAATGGTCAACACCTTGATCACGACGCGGATCCAGAGGAATCCCATCAGGCACATGCCGATCACCGCGACGAACATCGACGCCATGATCGTATAGACGGTGATGGTCGAGTTCGGGTCTTCAAACAGGAACGGACCCGGCTGCACGCCGTGCAGCAGGAACGCCGCGAGAATGACCGCGGTGGCGCCGCTGCCGGGAATGCCGAGCGTCAGCAGCGGCACCAGATGCCCGGCCACCGACGCGGTCGAAGCGATCTGCGGCGCGACGATGCCCTCGGGGATGCCGGTACCGATCCGGTCACCGCGTTTGCCGTATTGTTTTTCGATCGCGTAGGACACGAACGAGGTGATGGTGGCGCCCGATCCCGGCACCGCGCCGAGCACCGTGCCCAGGACCGTGCTGCGCACGAACGTCGCGCGCAGCGCCCACATCTCGCGCAGCGACGGAAAGCTGGTTTTGACCTTGGCCCCGGAATCGGGCCGCTCGCTGACCTGCAAGCCCTGCCCAAGCTTGGACAGGATTTCGCCGAAACCGTACATGCCGACCAGCACCATCACGTACGGAATGCCGTTCATCAGAATGGTCGAACCGAAGGTGAAGCGGTCGGCGCCATAGGTGCTGTCGATTCCAACCGTCGCCACCAGCAGCCCGATGAACAGGCTGATCAGCGCGTTGGGCAGCGAATTTCCCGCCAGGGCAACGACCGTGGTCAGGCCGAAGAACACCGCCGCGAAATATTCCGGTGCGCCGAAGCGCAGCGCGACCTGACTCAACGGTACGGCCAAGGTCGTCATCACCGCCGACGAGACCAGGCCGCCGAACAGCGCCGCGACCAGCGCCCAGCCGAGCGCCTTGGCCGACTCGCCGCGCTTGGTCATGCCCCAGCCGTCCCACAACAGCGGCACATCCATCGGCTCGCCGGGGATGCGATACAGGATCGTGGTGAAGCACCCCGCATAGGTGCCCGACATGTAAATTGCGGTGAGCAGAATGATCGAGGGTTCGAGCGGCATCGAATAGGTGAACGGCAGCGCCAGCACGACGCCCATCACCAGACCCAGGCCCGGCATGATCGAAACCGCCATCCCGATGAGCAGACCGATGGTCATCATCAGGAGGTTCTGGAAGGTGAAGACGTGCGCCATGCCGATGGCGAGAAAGTGCAGCGTGTTCATCGCGCGCGCCTCAATGAACGCCGATCAGGCGCATGATTGCGGTCGATACCGACGCGAACGGACCGGTTCCGATCGGCAGCGACACGAAGATCACGCGCATGAAGACGATCATGAAAAACATCGTCGCGCCGAAGCTGATGGCGGCGAGCGCGACGGGACGACGGAACCGACCGGCCCACATCAAGGTCGCGACGAACCAGATCGTATCGAGAAAGAAGCCGACGGTTTCGAGTCCGGCGACATAGAGGACCGTCGCAGCGACGCACAGCGCGACGACGCGCGGATCGCTTTCGTGCGTTTCCATCGCGTCCTGCTGCGGTTCGGGCGCCGCGACAATCCTCGCCGCCGGTGCGCCGCGCAACGCCACCCAGCCACGGCGCAGGCCTTCATAGGCGCAGGTCGCGATCAGCAGCCACAGGATCAGCCGCGGCCACAAGGCGGGACCGATCGCACCCTGCCCGCCCGCCGCCGCGGCGATGGTGACGGTACGTTGCAGCAGGGCGAGCGCGACGACGAGGATCACCGCATACGGCGCAACCTGCCGCACGAGAACCGACATCATAGGCTGTGCTCCGGTCAATTTTTCGGCGTCGTGTCGGCGGTCGCCGCTGCCACGGCGACGGCTTCCTTCATCCAGTTTTCGAGATAGGCCCTGGCGGTGTCGGTCCCGACGAAGCTCGCAGGATCGCAGATCTGCATCGCGAGATATTTCTTATAGTCGTCCTGCTGCGCCGCTGCGGCCAGCGTGTCGGCAAGAATTTTGACGCGTTTCGGATCGGTCCCCGCCTTGATCACCAGGGCACGGAACTGCGTCAGCTTCAGGCTGTAGCCCAGCGACTTCGAGGTCGGAATGTCGGCATAGCCCGGCGCCGGTGCGTCGGCGAAAAAGATGACCGGACGAATCTGCTTGCCGTCGAGGAAGCTGCGCACGTCGCCCGCCTGTTCGTAGACCAGGTCGCTCTGCCCGCCGATCACCGAGGCGTAGCGCAGTCCGGGTTCGGGAAAGGGCACCGACTCCACCTGCACGCCCTTGCTGCGCAGGTAGCGGACGCTGAGATCGTCAGGACTGTTGAAGCCGGTCACCGCGACGCGCAGCGGCTTCTGCTTCGACGCGGCGATGACGTCGTCCCAGCTCTTCCACGGACTGTCCATTTTGACGAACAGGCCCGACGGCTGCTGCGTCATGATCGCAAGCGGAATCAGCGCGTCCATGCCGAAGCGCGCATTGGGGCCCGACAGCAGCACGAACGTGTCCGCGGTCATGACGCCCATCTCGTAGCCTTCGGCGTTTCCGCTCCACAGCTTGACCAATCCGGTCTGCCCGGTTGCGCCCGGCACGTTGATGACCGGCATCGAGACTTTGACCACCGGTTCGACCAGCTTGCTGAGGGTGCGCGCCACCTGGTCGGCGCCGCCGCCGGCGCCCCACGGCACGATGATGGTGATGGGGCGGTTCGGATACGCATCGTCGGCGCGCGCCAAGCCGCAACTCAACGCAAGCAGCAGGACGGGCGCAACGAGGATTGCGAGCGAGAGCGCGAGACGACGGAACATGGAACCTCCCTGTGGCTGCGGCCCGTTGTCCGGGCTCGTCGGCGATTGTTTGTCGGATCAGTTGGCGGCGCGTCTCCGCGAAAGCATGGCAACGACGCTCACGCGGCTGCCCGCAGCAGAAGCTTGCCTTTGGTTTCACGTGCTTCGAGATAGCGATGCGCGTCGGCTGCGTCGGCGAGCGCGAATTCCCGGTCGATCGCAACCGTCAGCTTGCCGCTGCGCACGAGGTCGAACAGGTCGTCAGCCCGGCCGCGAATTTCTTCGGCGGTCGCCGTGTAATCGGCGAGATGCGGTCGGGTGAAGAACACCGAACCGGCTTCGGCCAGTTCGAGCGGTTCGATCGACGGCACCACGCCCGAGCTGGCGCCGAACAGAATGCAGGTGCCGCGCTTGCGCAGCGAACGGATGCTGCGATGGATGGTGTCGAGCCCGACGGAATCATACACGACGTCGACGCCGCGCCCGCCGGTCAGGTCGAGCACTGCTGCGCGAAAATCGGTCTCGCGATAGAGGATGCATTCGTCGGCGCCGCGCGATTTGGCGATGGCGGCTTTCTCGGCGCTGCCGACCGTGGCCAACACACGCGCGCCGCGCGCTTTCGCAAGCTGGACGAGAAGCTGGCCGACCCCGCCGGCGCCCGCCTGGATCAGGCATGTCTGTCCCGGCGCGAGCGGAAAAGCGGAATGGGTCAAATAATGCGCGGTGCAGCCCTGCAGCATCAGCGCCGTCGCGACCGTCGACGGAATGTCGGCGGGCACCTTCACGGCGCGCCAGGCCGGCACGATGGCGCGCTCGGCGTAGCTGCCGCGCGCCAGGCAGTAGCCGACCCGGTCACCGACGCGAAAGTCGGTGACGCCGGTTCCGACTTCTTCGACCGTTCCGACGCCTTCCATGCCGAGCGTCATCGGCAGCGGCGTCTGGTAGGTGTGCGAACGCGCATAGGTGCCGTTGCGCATATAGACGTCGATGTAATTCACGCCGGCAAAGGCGATGCGGACCGCGATCTCGCCCGGTCCCGGCGACACCACCTGCTGTTCGTGGATTTCGAGCAGATCGGGACCGCCGAACGAGGTGACGACGACGGCTTTCATGCCGCCGAAACGCCCGACGGTGCCGGACGGGCCGAACCTTTGATCTGGGTCCGGTGCATCACCCGCCGCGTGTGCGCGTCGAACGGATCGCGCCGGTGCATGGTCGAACGATTGTCCCACATCAGCAGGTCGCCGACCCGCCAGTGGTGCGCGATACAGAATTTCGCCTGCGTCGCATGGGCCCAGAGACGGTCGAGCAACGCTTCGGACTCGGCGAGCGGCAGGCCGATCACATAGGCATTGCGGCGGCGGCCGAGATACAGGGTCTCGCGGCCGGTTTCAGCGTGGCGGCACAGAATCGGATGCGGCGTGCCGACCGACGTGACCGGATCGTCGGACGCCGTCAGGCCCTGGCGCAGATAGCCGCCCGAATTGTAGGTGCCGTCATGCTTGATCGAACGGCCGGTGACGGTACGGCGAAGATCGTCGGGCAATTCGCCGGCAGCTCTGTCCATGCCGCACAGCCAGGTGTCGCCGCCGCTCGGCGGCACTTCGAGCGAATAGAGCATCGATGCGTCCGGCGGCATCGGCAGGTACGACATGTCGGTGTGCCACACGGCTTCGCCGGCACCGAGACTGCCGATCGGCACGCCGTCGGCACCCAGCACGTTGGACACGACATAGATCTCGGGATGGTCCGCGACGAAGGTTTTTCCGTTCTCGTTCACCGGCGGCATGTCGAGTTCGCCGAAGCGGCGGCTGAACTCGATCAGCGCGGCGTCGTCGAGCTGCTGGTTGCGGAACAGCAACGCCGAATGGGCGCGCCACGCAGCCTGCACCAACGAGAATGTCGCCTGGTCGAGGTTGGTGAGATCGACCCCGGTCACTTCGGCGCCGACCGCGTCGCACAGCGGTCGCACGGCGGGAGATCCGGTTCCGAACTCGCTCGGTTGCTGCGACGACTGGGCCTGCGCGACCATCGAAATCCTCCCGACCGTGCCTGGTCGTTCCATTTTCCGGAACGATCCGTCTCACATTCGGCGATGTAAGCCCAGCTTTTCGGGCCGCGCAAGGTGTTTCATTATCCGGAACGATCCGTCCCGGTTTTTGTCACGCGCCCGATACTTTCGCGATCACCGCCGCCGCTTCGCGCAACGAAGCGAGATGGGCCGTCGACTGTACGATGCTGAGTCGGGCGATGGGCGCGTGAATCGCCAGTCCGGCCAGCAGCCGGCCGCGCGCATCGAGCACCGGCACCGACAGTCCGATCAGCCCGACCATGAATTCCTGATCGTTCTCGGCATATCCCGCAGCGCGGATCCGCGCCAGTTCGGCCCGCAGCTTCTTCGGATCGACGATGGTCTTCTCGGTGTGCCGTTCGAGCGTCAGCGAACGCAGAATGTCTTCGCGGGTCGGCTCGTCCATGAAGGCCAGAAACAACTTGCCCGTCGCCGTACAATGCAGCGGCACCTGCGACCCGGCCCGGAAATGCGTCCGCAGCGGCCAGTCGCATTCAACACGATCGAGATAGACGATGCGCGTGCCCTGCAGCGCACCGAGATTGCAGCTTTCGCCGATGCGCTGCACCAGGCGTTCCATGGCGGCGTGAATTTCGGGCTGGTTGGTGGCCCCGATCGCGCGCAGGGCGATGCGCGCCATCCGCGGACCGATGCGCAGCCGCTTCCCTGACAGATCGCGCTGCAGCAGCCCGGCCTGTTCGAGCTGCGTCATGATGCGATGCGCCGACGCCTTGGGAACGCCCAGCCGCACCGCGAGCTGGCTGAGCGACGGCGATTCATCGAGCTCGGCAATCGCTTCGAGCGCCGCAAAAGCCTTCTCGATGGCGCTCGCGCCGACGTTCTTTTCCTCGCGCTTTTGCGACTGTTTTTCCGGCTGCTTTGCCGGCTGCTTGTCCGGGCGGGCCGGCGGAAGGCGTTTTGCCGTCCGTTTCGTTTCAGCCATAGGCGCGGCTCCTGGCGCGCGCCTCGTGCGCGGCAATTCCGGTTTCGGCAAGCGTGGCGGGATCGAGCTCCGGCACGAAGCCGGCCGGCCAGATCACCTGCCCTGATTCGACACGCAGCGACTGTACAAGAAGCTGATGGCGCGGTTTCAGAAAACCGTTCATCTCGCCGGCATGGGCCAGGAAAGGCGCCGCGGCGACCGCTTCCATCCAGCACCCGATATCGGTCGCGACGCCGTTCCCCACCACCGGACGCAGCCCCAGTTCGCAGGTCCGGCGCAACGCCGCTTCAAGCCGCGTCAGCCCGCCCAGCTTCATCAGCTTGAGCTTGACGATGCTGGCGCAGCCGAGCTGCGCGGCCCGTTCGACGTCGTCGAGCGTGTAGATCGACTCATCGAGCATCACCGGCACGGTGGCGACGCGCGCCACCTCGCACGCCGCGTCCCAGTCCTCGGCGGCGCAGGCCTGCTCGAACAGCTCGACGTCGTCGGGTGCGATCGAGGCCGCGAAGCGACATCCGTCGGCGCGCGAAAAACCCTGGTTGGCGTCGATGCGGATCGCGGCGCGTCCGCGCGTCGCCTGCTGCACCGCGCGCAGCTTGGCGAGATCCGCCGCCACGTCGAAGCCGACTTTGACCTTCAAGGTGCGATAGCCGGCGGCGAGCAGGGTTTCGACCTCCTGCTCGATCGCGGCCGGCGTTTCTTCGTTCAGAATGGCGAGCAGCGGCAGACTTGTCGGCTCGGCGCGGCGCAGCGCTTCGTGGCCGTTGGCCATCTCGATCGCGGTGGCGAAGGCGGTCGCGGTAAACGGCGTCGCGGCCAGCGCCGCCACGATCGGTTCGGCGTCGGGGTCGCAAGCCGCGCCGGCCAGCCGGTCCGATAATTCGAGCGCGCACGACCAGGCCTGCTCGATCGTCTCGTCGGTATAGCCGGTGAGGATGGTGGCTTCGCCGATGCCGCTCGCACCGTCGTCACGGTCGACGCGCACCAGGACCGTATCGAACGCCTCCACCGCACCGAACGCCAATTTGTACGGCCGCCGCAGCGGCAGCTTCACCAGGTCGAGCCGGATCCGATCGATGCGCATGGAGCCTCTATATCGTTTTCCTGGACAATATGTCCCGAATATCGGAATGAACAGAGGTCGATGCCTGAGCAAGCCCTCCTCCCCCTCCTGATCGGCGCCGCCGCCCTCGCGTCCTTCGCCAGCGGGTTGGCCGGTTTCGCCTTCGCGGTCGTCGGCAATGCGTTGTTCCTGCCGCTGGTGGCGCCTGAACTCGCGCTGCCGCTGATCCTGGTCGGCAGCGTCGTCACCCAGGCTCTGTCGATCGCGGCGCTGCGCCGCGACGTGCGCTGGCGCCGCATCGCGCCGATGCTGGCCGGCGGTCTGCTCGGCATTCCGGTCGGCATCGCCTTGCTGCAGGCGATCAGCGCCGACCTGTTCGAGCACATCGTCGGCGCGTTTCTGATCGTCTACTGCGTGCTGCGCTGGGTTCGCGGTCCCGCCCGTCAGGTCGTGGCCGGACGCGGCGCCGATGCGGGGATCGGCATGGCCAGCGGCGTGCTGGGCGGCCTCGCCGGCCTGTCGGGCGTTCTGCCGACGATCTGGTGCCGCATGCGCGGCTGGCCGCGCAACGAGCAGCGCGCCGTGTACCAGCCCTTCATTCTGGTGATGCAGGTCGCAACCCTGATCTATGGCGGTGCGCAGAGCGCCTTCGCGCCCGGCATCGTGCCGCTTGCCGCATGCATGACGCCGGCTTTCCTGTTGGGCGGCTGGCTTGGGCTTCGCGCCTATCACCGCATCAACGAACGGCAATTCGGCTACGTGCTCGACACGCTGATCTTCGTCTCCGGCGTTGCGTTGGTGCTGTGACGGCGCGTTCGCTGCTCGCCCGCACCATCGCCGCGACGCTGGGCGGGCAGATGCTCGTCGTTTTCGCTTCGCTGGCGGTGCCGGTGACCGCGGCCACGATCGCGACCGCGCTCGGCCTCAACGTGCATCTGGTCGGCGCGTACAGCGCGCTCCTGTTTTTCGCCAGTGCGTTCGCGGCGCTGGCGACGCCGACCGCGCTGCTGCGATCGGGGTCGGTGCGCATTCATCAGGCGATGCTGGTCGCGGCCGGCGCCGGCCTGTTGGCGGTCGCGATCGCGAGCGGTCCGTTCTGGCTCATCGTCAGCGCGGTGCTGATCGGCTTCGCGTACGGCCCCGCCAATCCCGCGAGTTCGACCTTGCTGCGCGAACATGCACCGCCGCATCTTCGCGCGCGCGTCTTCGCGCTCAAACAGACCAGCGTTCCGATCGGCGGCGCGTTCGCCGGACTGGTGCTGCCGGCGCTGGCGCAAACGCTCGGCTGGCGTTGGGCCGCGCTGGCGGCGGCGCTGCTTTGCTTCGCCGCCGCACTGGCGCTCACCGCCTGGCGTCGGGAACTCGACGCTGGTCAACGCGGGCCGTCGCGCGGCCCCCTGCTTCGCGCGCTGCGCGAACCGCTGCAGCTGGTGGCGCGCATCGCGCCGTTGCGGCGAATTGGCGGTGTCGCGCTGGCCTTCGGCGCCACGCAATTCTGTTTCAGCTCGGTGTTCGCGTCGCTGCTCGTCGAACGGGTCGGCTGGTCGCCGGTGGCGGCAGGCTCGGCGCTGTCGCTCGCCCTGTTCTGCAGCATCGGTTCGCGCCTCTTTTGGGGCTGGCTCGCCGATCGTATGCAGGGCGAGCGCGTGCTGTGCCTGATCGGCGTCCTGATCGCGGCCACCGACATTGCGGCGGCCTGCATCGCGCCGGCCTGGCCGGTCGCTGCGATCCTGGCCGTCGCGGTCGCGTTCGGCTTCACCGCCTTCGCGTGGAACGGCGTCATGCTGCATCTCGTCGCCGAATACGCGCCGCGCGACCGGGTCGCGACCGCGACCGCCGGCGTGATGTGCTGCCTGTTCCTGGGTTCGGCGTTCGGTCCCGCGGTGTTCAGCGCGCTGGTGTCGACTGGCGGACGAACCGACGTCGCTTTTCTGATCCTGGGCGCGACGTCGTTGATCGCCGCCTTCAGCATCGTGCGCCCCGTCGCGCACCAACCGACGATGACTCCCTCAACTACGGACGTGCGGCCATGAACATCACGATCTATCACAACCCGGCGTGCAAGACCTCGTCTTCGGTCCTCAGCGCCATCCGCGAAGCCGGACACGAACCGCGCATCGTCGAATATCTCGTCACGCCGCCGACGCGCGACGAGCTTGCTTCGATGATCAAGCGCATGGGCGCTTCGGTGCGCGACGTCGCGCGCCGCGATGAAGCGGTCTACAAGGAGCTCGACCTCGACGCCGCCGACGACGCGCACCTGCTTGATGCGATGATCGCCAATCCGGTGCTGATCAACCGCCCGATCGTCGTCACCGATGCCGCGTGCCTTCTGTGCCGTCCGGCGGAGACGGTGAACGCGCTGCTCGGCTGAGCTGCGCGGGCGACGCCAACACAGGCGTCAGCCGGACAGTCTTCCGTGCCGCTTGCGATACTCCGCCGGCGTCACCCCGACATGGCGAGCGAAGGCGCGCCGCAGCACATCGGCATCGGCAAAACCGCAGCGTGCGGCGACTTGCTTCGGCGCGTCATGTCCGTCTTCCAGCAGGGCTCGCGCGGCCGTCACCCGGGCCGCCTCGACCCATGCTGCGGGGGTCATTCCGACCTCGCTGCGAAACAACCGCGCAAAGTGCCGAGGGCTCAGCTCCATGCGCTGGGCAAGGCTGGGGACGCTGTGATCGAGGCCGGGGTTGGCGGCGATCCAGCGCTGAATCTCTTGCAGCGCAGACCGCCCTTGTGGCGCCGCCTCGCCCTTGCGACTGAACTGCAGCTGACCGCCGGGCCGCTTGAAGAACATCACCAGCTGGCTTGCGACGCGCATGGCGATGTCGCGACCGAGATCTTCCTCGACGAGCGCCAGCGCGAGATCCAGCCCTGCGGTGACGCCGGCAGCGGTACGAACCTTGCCATCGCGCACATGGATGGAGTCGTCGTCGACCTCCACGCGCGGGTATCGCTCCGCAAGTTGCCGGGCGACCGCCCAGTGTGTGGTGATCCGTCTTCCGTCGAGCAAGCCGGCTGCGGCGAGCAGGAATGCGCCGCTGCAAACCGAGCCGAAGCGCCGGGTTTTCGGCGCCGTCTGCTGCAGCCAATCGAGCACCGCCGGCGGCGGCCGATCGTCGGCAGCGGTGGGACAGCCGGCAATCAGCAGCGTATCGATCGGCTCGGCAAAGGACGCGCCGATCGCGTGATC
>JAQGIE010000106.1 GCA_028291365.1 Rhodospirillales bacterium | reverse complement strand
CAGAATAAGGCGTTCGAGGATCTGCTCGCGCGTCACTGCATGGGCGACCGGCCGCAGTAAGCGACGACACGGCATCGTCGCCCTACCCCGGCGATGCCGGCGCGCCATCGCGACCGTCCCTCGCGATGCGCCGAGACCCCGATCCGCGTCACGCGTGGATCGGGGTCTTCCTGTCCTGAAGGTCGCGTTCAGCCGCCGCCGGTGTCGTCGAGCAGCTGGTCGCCTTTGGGCGGATGGGCCAGCACCTTGTCGACGCGGCGCCCGTCCATATCGACCACTTCGAACACCCAGCCGGCATGCTTGACCTTGTCGCCGGTCTTGGGCACACGGCCGAGCGATATGAGCACGAAGCCGCCGACGGTTTCGACTTCGCCTTCGCCGGGCAGATCATCCTGCAAGCCGAGCCGCAGCTTCAGATCTTGGATCGCCGTCATGCCGTCGACCAGCACGGAGCCGTCGTCGCGCGTGACGAAGGCCTCGTCCTCGTCGCGGCCGGCTTCGGGCAACGCACCGACCGCTGCTTCGAGAATGTCGGTCAAGGTGACCAGACCTTCGAAGCCGCCATATTCGTCGACCACCAGCGCGACGCGCGCGCCGGCGTTGCGCAGCACTTCGAGTGCCTTCAGCACGTCGGTCGCGTCGTAGAGCACTGGCGCCTTCTCGACCAGCGACGCAAGGTCGAAGGCGACGCCGTCAATGGCGCACTGAATCAGCTTGCGCAGATGCACGACGCCGACAATGTCGTCGAGCGAGCCGCGTCCGACCGGAAAGCGCGTGTGACGGCTTTCTTCGATCGTGCGCATGACTTCGTCGCGGGTTGCGTTCAGCTCGAGCCAGTCGACGTCGCCGCGCGGCGTCATGATCGAACGCACCGAGCGGTCGCCGAAGCGCAGCACGCGGTCGACCATTTCGCGCTCGGCCGGTTCGAACACGCCGGTGCGCGCGCCTTCGGCGATCAGCATGCGGACTTCTTCTTCCGATACCGCGTCGCGCGGCTGCGCGATGCTGCCGAACAGCCGCAGCACCAGATTGCCCGACCATTCGAGCACGATCGCGACCGGCGCGCCGACTTGCGTGAACCAGCGCAGCAGCGGCGCGACGCGCGCCGCGATCGGTTCGGCATTGCGCAGCGCAAGTTGCTTTGGCACCAGCTCGCCGACGATCACCGACAGATAGGTGGTGAAGGCGACGACCAGCGCGAAGGCGATCGTGCCCGCCCATTCCGGCGGCACGCCGTGCGCCTCGAGCCATTGATGAACCGGCCGCGACAGCGCCGCGCCCGAGAAGGCACCGGACAGGACCGAGATCAGCGTGATGCCGACCTGTACCGTCGAGAGGAACCGGCCGGGATTCTCGCCCAGTTCGAGCGCCGCGCGCGCGCCACGGCGGCCGCGCCGCGCCATCGCCTGCAGCCGCGTGCGGCGCGCCGACACGATGGCAAGCTCGGCCATCGCAAACCAACCGTTCACGACGACGAGCGCAAAAATGATCAGAAGATCGACCAGCATGGGAAACGACCGCGCGCAGCGCCGCGGTCCAAATCATCACATCAGGCGAGCACGTGTCGGGCGCGCGCGCCGCGTTCGATGGCAGCGGCCGCGAGCGGGTCGACATGCAGCCGCTCGCCGAGAATTTCCAGCAGGCGCAGCGCCTCCTGGCTGGGATGGTGGTCGGCAGCGGCGACTTCGACCGCGAGCGCGTAGGCCGTTTCGCGCAGCCGCTCCGGCAAGGCGCGGCCGATCCCGTCGATCATCGCCTCCAGCCCATCTTCCTGTCCGACCGAGCGCGCGAAATCCTGCGCAATGCCGGGCAGGCGCTCGGGATCGAAACCGGTGAAAACAGGCAGGTACCGCACGTTGGCGGTGATGGTGTGCAGCTCGGCGTCGCTGAGCTCGTCGTCGCAGGCGGCAACCAGCATCATGACGGTGATCAGCGCGCGCTGAGGATCTGACATCAACATTTCTTGCGCCCTTCAGAGCTTGTTATGGCTGCCGTCGCACAGCGGCGGCCGGCCGCTGCGTTTGCAACCGCAGAAATAGAGTTCTCGCGTCCGGGTCGCGTGATATTCGATCGGCGCGAACGCGGTGCCGGCATGGCTGCCGTCGCAGAAAGGTTGCGACGCGGAGCGGCCGCAGGCGCACCACCAATAGGTCTTGCCGGCTTCGACCTCGATCGAGAGCGGGCCTGGATGCGCGACGCGAGGCTGGTCCTGGTCCATGGCGGCCGGATCGTAGACCAGCGATGCGCGTCTCGCCTATCCCTGCGCCCGAACCCTGTCGCAGTTTGGCCGCCGATTCACGCTGGTGGACAAAGCAACGCTATTTTCTTCGCCGCATGCCCGAATTACCCGAAGTCGAAACCGTCGCACGCGGCCTCGCCGCCATGCTGACTGGACGCCGCCTGGTCCGTGTCGCGACCGCGCGCGGCGACCTGCGCGCGCCCTTTCCCCTGAATTTCGGGCAACGGCTCGACGGGCGGCGCGTTCGCGCCATCCGGCGCCGCGCCAAATATATTCTGGTCGAGCTCGACCAGGATCTGATCTGGCTGATCCATCTCGGCATGACGGGCCGTTTCACCGTGTTTCCGCCGAAGTCGCCGCAACCGCTCGACGATCCGCACGATCACGTCCGGTTCGACACCGATGACGGGGCCCATGTCCGCTTCAACGACGCGCGCCGCTTCGGCGTGATGGACCTGCTGCACGCGTCCGAACTGACCACGCATCGGTTGCTGGCCGGACTCGGTCCCGAACCGTTCGACCCGACCCTCGACGTCGCGAGCTTCTCGGCGTCGCTGGCCGGCAAGCGCACGCCGATCAAGAGTGCGCTGCTCGACCAGCGCGTGATCGCCGGCCTCGGCAACATCTATGTCAGCGAGGCGCTGTTCCTGGCCGGGATCAGTCCCAAGCGGCTGGCCGGCTCGGTCGCCGGCGCGCGCGCGGCGCGCCTGCTGCCCGCGATCCGCAACGTGCTCGAGGCGGCGATCGCAGCGGGCGGCTCGACCTTGCGCGATTTCGCCGGTGCCAGCGGCGAGCTCGGCTATTTCCAGCACCGTTTCACCGTCTATGACCGTGAAGGCAAGAAATGTCCGGGCTGCGATTGCGACGTCGCGGTCACCGGTGGGATCCAGCGCATGGTGCAGGCGGGCCGCTCGACCTTCTATTGCCCGCGCAAGCAGCGGTGAGCTAGAGGACGCACGCCACATGTTCGCCCGCACACTCGTCGCCATCGTCGCCATCGTCGCCGCGCTGGCGCTCGGCGCCACCGCGCAGGCCGCCGCCTGGATCGAGGGCGTCGAGGACCTGCCGTTGATGCCGGCGCTGACACGCTCGCCGACGCCGCCGGTCGTGTTCGACAAGCCCGGCGGCCGCATCATCCAGGCGAGCGCCGAGGGCCCGGTATCCACCAGTGACGTGCGCCGCTTCTACCAGACCGCCTTGCCGCAACTCGGCTGGAAAGCGGCGGCGCCGCTGCGCTGGGTGCGCGGCAACGAGAGACTGACGATCGAACTGACCGCCGCCCCGTCGTCGGGGACCGGGGCGCGCACCCTGGTGCGCTTCACCGTGGCGCCCGAACGCAAAGCAGGAGAGCGCGAATGAGTGTCGACCAGAAATTCGAGATGATCCGTGCCGAAACGCGCGGCGCCGTCGGCCTGATCACGCTCGATCGGCCCAAGGCGATGAACGCGCTGTGCGACCAGCTTTTCACCGAACTCGGCATCGCGCTGCACCAGTTCGACGACGATCCCGCCATCGGCTGCATCGTGCTGACCGGCAGCGAAAAGGCGTTCGCGGCCGGCGCCGACATCAAGGAGATCCAGGCCAAGACCTTCCAGGATGTCTATGCCGAGGAGTTCATCACCAAAAAGTGGGAAGAGGTCACCAAGCTGCGCACGCCGGTGATCGCCGCGGTGGCCGGCTACGCGCTGGGCGGCGGCTGCGAGCTGGCGATGATGTGCGACTTCATCCTCGCCGCCGACACGGCGAAATTCGGCCAGCCCGAAATCACCATCGGCACCATTCCGGGCGCGGGCGGCACGCAGCGCCTGACGCGCTTCGTCGGCAAGTCGAAGGCGATGGAGATGGTGCTCACCGGTCGCATGATCGACGCCGTCGAGGCCGAGCGCAGCGGTCTCGTCAGCCGCATCGTTCCGGCAGCGGAGCTGCTGGAAGAAGCCTTGCGCACGGCCGAGAAGATCGCCGCCTTCTCGCGCCCGATCGTCTACATGGCGAAAGAGGCGACCAACCGCGCCTACGAAACCACGCTGGCCGAAGGCGTGCGGTTCGAGCGCCGGCTGTTCCACGCCAGCTTCGCCACCGAAGACCAGAAGGAAGGCATGGCCGCCTTCGCCGAAAAACGGAAACCGAACTTCAACAACCGCTGACCGAATGCAGCTGTGCGGCGGATCCGCCGCACCTCGTGCCTGTGCATAGATTTCATTGACTCACCGAGGGCCCATCCGTAGGGTCCGCGGCTTCCTCAGACCAGACAGACAGACGTAGCGATGGCGCACCATAAATCCGCGAAAAAGCGCATCCGCCGGAACGCCCGGCGCGCCGAAATCAATGGCGACCGCGTGGGTCGCATCCGCACCTTCATGAAGAAGGTCGAAGCGGCGATCACCGGCGGCAACGCCGCCGAAGCCAAGAGCGCCTTCCAGGCTGCACAGCCCGAGCTGCAGCGTGGCGCCCAGGCTGGTGTGCTGCACAGGAACACCGTTGCGCGGAAGCTTTCGCGCCTCAGCTCGCGGATCAAGGCGCTCGCCTGACCGCGATGGGCGCGGCTCGTCCGCACCCAGTCTTCGTTCATCGCTGATCGACGAAGCCGCTGAAAAAAGCGCTCCGTTTGGAGCGCTTTTTCTTTGTCACTACTTTAACGCAGCGTTCGATACTTTTCGAATACTCGGCGTTCTTGATTCGGTCCCATTGCAGAGTTCCTGCCTCGGGGGGTATCGTTTCAGAACGCGCGGCGTTTGGGACAAAGCGCGGGCTTTCGAGCAGTAGTCACACAGTAATTCCGTCGCGCGGACCGAGATTCTCAAGTATTCGAGTCTCGCAACCGCAGTGGCGCGCCAGAAGGCGTTCAGAAGGCCTCTAGAGGGGCACGGGAGGCGGCATGGGGCCTGGTTCGCTGCAGCACGAATGGGCGCGCGTCTCCAATCGCTTGAAGAGCGAGATCGGCGAAACCGAATTCGCACGCTGGCTGGCGCCGCTGACCCCGCAGCATCTTGAAGATGGCGCCGTCTCGATGGCGGTGCCGACCAAATTCCTCAAAAACTGGGTCGCCTCGCACTACGCCGATCGCATCCAGCGTCTGTGGTCGGGCGAGAATCCCGACGTCGCCCGGGTCGAAATCGTCGTCGCGCGCATCGAAGACGGGCCGGCCGCTGCCGACGCCGCGCCGCTGCATGTCGCGCTGGGCCGCAACCAGGGCGCCGCCGACGGCCCCAAGCCGATCGGCGAGACCTTGGGCAGCCTGCCGGCGCTCGAGGAAGAAGACGGTCTGGTCGGGCTCGATCCGCGCTTCACCTTCGAGAATTTCGTCGTCGGCAAACCGAACGAGCTTGCGCACGCAGCCGCGCGCCGCGTTGCCGAGAGCGAGCACGTGCCGTTCAACCCGCTGTTCCTGTATGGCGGCGTCGGTCTCGGCAAGACGCATCTGATGCACGCGATCGCGTGGTCGATCCGCAAGCGCACGCCGGGCCGCAAGGTGCTGTATCTCAGCGCCGAGAAGTTCATGTACCAGTTCATTCGCGCGCTTCGGTACAAGGACACGATGTCGTTCAAGGAGCTGTTCCGCTCCGTCGACGTGTTGATGATCGACGACATCCAGTTCATCTGCGGCAAGGACTCGACCCAGGAAGAGTTCTTCCACACCTTCAACGCGCTGGTGGACCAGAACCGCCTCATCGTGATTTCGGCGGACAAGTCGCCGAGCGATCTCGAAGGCATGGAAGAACGTCTGCGCTCGCGCCTCGGCTGGGGCCTGGTCGCCGACATTCATCCGACCACCTACGAGCTGCGCCTGGGCATTCTGCAGGCCAAGGCCGACACGCTGCCGCTCGAGATTCCGCCCAAAGTGCTCGAATTCCTCGCGCACAAGATTTCGTCGAACGTGCGCGAACTCGAAGGCGCCTTGACGCGCATCGTCGCGCACGCCGAGCTCGTCGGGCGCGCGGTCACGATGGAAACGACGCAGGACGTGCTGCGCGACCTGCTGCGCGCCAATGATCGCCGCGTCACCATCGACGAGATCCAGAAGAAGGTCGCCGAGCATTTCAACATGCGCGTCGCCGACATGTATTCGGAGCGCCGCGCCCGCGCCGTGGCGCGCCCGCGCCAGGTCGCGATGTTCCTGGCCAAGCAGCTGACCCAGCGTTCACTGCCCGAGATCGGCCGCAAGTTCGGCGGTCGCGATCACACCACCGTCATGCATGCGTGCAAGAAGGTCGAAGAGCTGATGGCGACCGATCAGAGCTTCGCCGAAGACGTCGAACTGCTGCGGCGTACCCTCGCCAGCTGATCGTCCAGTTCGGCCTGGGCCATCAGCCGAATGCGTCGTCCAAGGCAGCGTTGGAAACGAACACCAGCCGTGTCGGCTCGCAGGCGACCACCGTCCAGACGTGCCTGCCCTCGGTGACGTGATCGGTCGAGGCGCCGAACGCTTCGCCCGGTCCCAGCCGTTCCAACCGGTCGGCGCGTTCGATTTCAACGCAGCCTTCGATGACGAAATAGACGCCGTGCACATCCTCGTCGCGACGCGCCACGGCATGCCGTGACGCGACGATGCGCGGCTCGGCGCGCGTTGCGAGGCGGCGCAGACGGAACGGTTCGACTTCGGCCAGCAGCCGCATGCGCGCCAGCATCGGCACGGTGACGGTGAAGTCGCGCCGCGTCAGCTCGCGCGAGAAGCTGCCCGCCAGGATCGCAGCCGGCAGCGCGAAGGTGAAAATGCCGAGCACGGCGACGAAGCCGCCGAAGAATTTGCCCCAGCCGGTCACCGGCACGACGTCGCCGTAGCCGATCGTGGTCAGGGTGACGATGCCCCACCACATCGCCGCCGGGATCGAGCCGAACTTGTCGGGCTGCACGTGGCGCTCGAGATACCACATCATCGTCGACACCAGGATCAGCGCCACGCCGATGATCGACAGCGCCGCCACCGCGGTCTTGCGCTCGTTCCACAGCGCAGCACCGATCGCCTGCAGCGCCGGCGAGCTGCGCGTGAGTTTCAGCACCGCGATCAATCGCACCAGCCGCAGCAGCGACAGATCGGCGAGGTCGAAAGCGCGCAGGAACACCGGCAGGATTGCGATCAGGTCGATCACCGCCAGCGGCGACACGACATAGCGCACCCGGCCCCAGAGCAGGTCGCGGAAGCGCTGATCGGGTTGTTCGGGCGCCACCCACACCCGCACCGCATATTCGAGCGCGAACATCGCGACGGTGGTCAACTCGATGACGTGGAACAGCCCGCCGAACTCGGCGTCGAGCGACGGCACGGTTTCGAGAATGAGCGCCGACGCGTTGGCGAGAATCGCCGTGACGATGGCGGCGCGAATCCAGAATCCGATTCGATCGATCCGGCCGCTGCCTTCGAGCGCGGCCCAGGCACGACGGCGCAGGCGCATACGGCCGAACTTACTTGATCCCCGCGAAAGCGGGGACCCATCGCCGCTGAGGCTTTCGCGCCGGCCAGCGGATCCCGGGGAACAGGTCGGTCGGCGTGTCCGGCCAGGCCGAGGCCGGCGCCGCCCGATCGAGGATGCTGCCGATGCAGATGCCGAGGAGCGACCCAGGCCGAAACCCCGCGCCAGCCCGGTCGACACGCTGCGCGGAACGGCCGGCCCGGGCGTCAGCGAGGCAGGCAGGGACGCGAGGAGGTCGACGCTCCAGAACTCGAAGCGCGTGGGGGATCGGAACCGGGGTTGAAACCGTGCCGGGGGACTAGCGCACCCCACGGAGCCTCCGGTACAACTGGCCCCCCTGAAGCGCAAAGAAAAAACCGGCATGAAGTTCTCGATCGAACGAGCCGCGCTACTCCGCGCCCTGGCGCACGTGCAAAGCGTTGTCGAACGACGCAACACGATTCCGATCCTGTCCAACGTGATGCTCAAGGCCGAAAAGGGCGAGCTGTCGCTGTCGGCCACCGACATGGATCTCGAGATTCTCGAGACCGTGCCGGCCGAGGTCAGCAGCGGCGGCGCCACCACCGCGCCAGCGCACACGCTGTACGACATCGTGCGCAAGCTGCCGGACAAGGGCGTGGTCGAGTTCGAATCGAACGGCGAGCAGACCACCCTGTCGGTCCGCGCCGGTCGTTCGAACTTCAAGCTCGGCTGCCTGCCGACCGAAGACTTCCCGCAGATGGCGGGCAGCTCGCTGCCGCATTCCTTCGAACTCGGCGCCGGCGATCTCAAGACGCTGATCGATCGCGCGCGCTTTGCGATCTCGACCGAAGAGACGCGCTATTACCTCAACGGCATCTATCTCCATGCCGCCAAGAGCGGCGACGTCGCCGTGCTGCGCGCGGTTGCCACCGACGGGCATCGCCTGGCCCGGGTCGAAATGCCGTTGCCCGACGGGGCCGGCAAAATGCCCGGCATCATCGTGCCGCGTAAGACGGTCGCCGAGATCCGCAAGCTGATCGAAGAGAGCAACGGCTCGATCGGCGTGTCGCTCAGCGACACCAAGATCCGCTTCGCTTTCGACGAGGTGGTGCTGACCTCGAAACTGATCGACGGCACTTTCCCGGATTACGAGCGCGTCATTCCGTCGGGCAACGACAAGGTGCTCGAAGTCGATCCGCGTGCCTTTGCGCAGGCGGTCGATCGCGTCGCGACGATCGCGACCGAGAAGACGCGCGCGGTGAAACTGTCGATCGATCGCGGCCAGTTGACCGTCTCGGCCAACAGCCCGGAAAGCGGCAGCGCGTCGGAAGAACTCGAAGTCAATTACAGCGCGACGCCGCTCGAGATCGGCTTCAACAGCCGCTATCTGCTCGACATCACGCAGCAGATCGAGGGCGACGGTTGCCGCCTGCTGATCGCCGACAGCGCCTCGCCGACGGTGATCCGCGACACCAGCGACGCCAGCGCGCTGTACGTGCTGATGCCGATGCGGGTGTGAGCGGCGCGAGGCCGTTCACGACGCATCTTTTTTTCTTCCGTCATGCCCGGGCTTGGCCCGGGCATCCACGCGTTGCGGCGCATGGGCGAAGTGCGACCTCGTAATCTGTCCTCGGCGGCAACAGCGCGTCGCGTGGATGGCCGGGACGAGCCCGGCCATGACGGACTGTTGAACCTGCGCGCACGATGACTCCCGCACGCGCCGCCATCACCCGACTCACCGTCACCAACTTCCGGTCCTACGAACAGGCGCGGCTCGAGCTCGATGCGCGGCCGGTGGTGCTGACCGGCGACAACGGTGCCGGCAAGACCAACCTGCTCGAAGCCCTGTCGCTGCTGTCGCCCGGCCGCGGCCTGCGCGGGGCCAGGCTCGCCGAGCTCGCGCGCATCGGGACCGACGCGCCGTGGGGCGTCGCGGCGACGCTCAATGTCGGCGAGCAGACGCACGAACTCGGCACCGGCAGCGACCCTGCCGGTCCTGGTCCAGGGGCCGGCGACCGGCGCGTGGCGCGGATCGACGGCAATCCGGCGCGGGCCACCGATCTCGGCGAGCATCTCGCCGTGTTGTGGCTGACGCCGCAGATGGACCGGCTGTTCGCCGAGGGCGCCTCGGCGCGGCGGCGCTTCTTCGACCGGCTGGTGCTGGGACTCGATCCGGCGCACGGCACCCGCAGCAACCGCTATGAGCGCGCCCTGCGCCAGCGGGCGCGCCTGCTGCAGGAGGGCCGCGCCGACCCGGCCTGGCTCGACGGACTCGAGCGCGAGCTGGCCGAGACGGGCGTCGCCATCGCCGCCGCGCGCCGCGCCTATCTCGAACGGCTGGTGGCTGCGCTGGCGCTCGGCACCGACGCGTTTCCGCGCCCAGCCATCGCGGTGTCGGGCCTGGTCGAGGAAATGCTGGGCCAGGCGAGCGCGCTGCAGGCCGAGGACGAATTCCGCCGGCGTCTCGCCGCATCGAGGGCCGCTGATGCCGCCGCAGGCGGTACCGCAACCATCGGCCCGCACAAGAGCGACGTGATTGCCATGCATGCGGCCAAGGACATGCTCGCCGAGCGCTGCTCGACGGGCGAGCAGAAGGCGCTGCTGATCTCGTTGATTCTGGCCGGCTCGCTGCTGACGGGCGCCGAGCGGGGCACCACGCCCGTGCTGCTGCTTGACGAGGTCGCGGCCCATCTCGACCCCGATCGGCGGGCCGCGTTGTACGACGCGCTCGACCGGCTGGGGGGCCAGTTCTGGCTCACCGGAACCGAGCCCGGACCGTTCCGCAAGCTGGCGGAAAAAGCCCAATTCTTCGCGGTGCGGGACGCGGCCGTCAGTCGCGCCTAACCCATTGATCCGACAAGGGATTTTTAGGCCGATAAAGTTGCATTTTCGGGCTCGCGCCCTATATACTGCCGGTCCTTCCGCGAGGCTTCCCGACGCCGCGCGAATCCCGGGCAGAAAGCAGTCTTCGAGATGAGCATGAACGTGGCGCCGAGCGACGCGCCCGAGACGTACAACGCGGATTCGATCAAGGTTCTGCGCGGCCTCGATGCCGTGCGCAAACGCCCGGGCATGTATATCGGCGACACCGACGACGGGTCGGGTCTGCACCACATGGTCTACGAAGTCGTCGACAACGGCATCGACGAGGTGCTGGCCGGCCACGCGACGCGCGTTTCGCTCGTTCTCAACGACGACGGTTCGGTGACGGTGCGCGACAACGGGCGCGGCATTCCCGTCGACATTCACCAGGAAGAAGGCGTCAGCGCGGCCGAGGTCATCATGACCCAGCTCCATGCCGGCGGAAAATTCGACCAGAATTCGTACAAGGTTTCCGGCGGCCTGCACGGCGTCGGCGTGTCGGTGGTCAACGCGCTGTCGAGCGTGCTGAAGCTGCGCATCTGGCGCGACGGCAGGCGCTGGGAGATGGAGTTCCGTCACGGCGATGCGGTCGGACCGCTCACGCCCGTCGACGACGCCGAAGGCGAGAAGGGCACCGAAATCACCTTCCTGCCCTCGACCAATACCTTCACCAAAGTCGAGTTCGATTTTGCCACGCTCGAACACCGCATGCGCGAGCTGGCGTTCCTGAATTCGGGCGTGACGATCCGGCTGGAAGACCAGCGCGGCACCGAGCCCAAGATCGTGGAGCTGCATTACGACGGCGGCCTCGAAGCCTTCGTGCAGTATCTCGACCGCTCCAAGAACGCGGTGCACAAGCCCTCGATCGCGGTACGCGCCGAACGCGTCGGCGATTACGGCCCGATCACCGTCGAAGCGGCGCTGGAGTGGACCGATTCCTTCCACGAAACCATGCTCTGTTTCACCAACAACATTCCGCAGCGCGACGGCGGCACGCACCTTGCGGGCTTTCGCGCGGCACTGACCCGTACGGTCAACAATTACGCGGTCGAGAGCGGCATCGCGAAGAAGGAGAAGGTCGCGCTGTCGGGCGACGACATGCGCGAAGGCCTAACCTGCGTGCTGTCGGTCAAAGTGCCGGATCCGAAATTCTCGTCGCAGACCAAGGACAAGCTGGTCTCGAGCGAAGTGCGCCCGATCGTCGAAAACGTGATCGGCGAAGCGCTGGCGAGCTGGTTCGAAGAACATCCGGCCGACGCACGCAAGATCGTGCAGAAGGTGGTCGAGGCCGCGATCGCGCGTGAAGCGGCGCGCAAGGCGCGCGACCTGACGCGCCGCAAGGGCGCGCTCGACATCAACTCGCTGCCCGGCAAGCTGGCTGACTGCCAGGAAAAAGATGCGAGCCTCAGCGAGCTGTTCATCGTCGAGGGTGACTCGGCGGGTGGCAGCGCCAAGCAGGGACGCAACCGGCGCTTCCAGGCCATCCTGCCGTTGCGCGGCAAGATCCTGAATGTCGAGCGCGCGCGCTTCGACAAGATGCTGGGCAGCCAGGAAATCGGCACGCTGATCGCGGCGCTGGGCACCGGCATCGGGCGCGACGATTTCGACGTCGCCAAGGCGCGCTATCACAAGATCATCATCATGACGGACGCGGACGTGGACGGTTCCCACATCCGTACGCTGCTGCTCACCTTCTTCTACCGGCAGATGCCGGAGCTGATCGAGAAAGGCTATCTCTACATCGCGCAGCCGCCGCTCTACCGCGTCGCCAAGGGCAAGTCGGCGCTGTACCGCAAGGACGACCGCGAGCTCGACGAATATCTGGTCGCCAACGGCGTCGACGACACCGCGCTCAAGCTGCATGACGGCCAGGTCGTGGTCGGCAACGACCTCCAGGCGATGGTGCGCGAGGCGCTGTCGAGCAAGCTCGCGATCAGCCAGGTGGCGCGCAAGATCGGCTCGACCTTCATGGTCGAGCAGGCGGCGATCGCGGGTGCGCTCAATGTCGACCTGCTCAACGATGCCGAGCGCGCCGCGACGGTGGCGCAGGAACTGGCCGGCCGGCTGAACCGGCTGGCCGACCCGCTCGACCGCGGCTGGAGCGGACGTGCGATGGCGCCGCCCGAAGGCGGCATCGAGCTGACGCGCAAGCTGCGCGGCGTCACCGAGACGCGCCGCATCACCGGCGACTGCGTGCGCGGTGCCGAGGCCAAGCGTCTCGACCACAATGCGCAGGCGCTGCGCACGCGCTTCGAAGCGCCCGGCGTGCTGATCCACAAGGACAAGGAGATCGGCCGCATCACCGGCCCGATCGCGCTGCTCGACACCATCGTCGAGCTCGGCAAGAAGGGCCTCGCGATCCAGCGCTACAAAGGTCTGGGCGAAATGAATCCCGACCAGCTGTGGGAGACGACGCTCGACCCCAACGTGCGCGCGCTGCTGCAGGTCAAGGTGGCGCACGCCGACTCGGCGGAAGAGATCTTCTCGACGCTGATGGGCGACGTTGTGGAGCCGCGGAAAGAGTTCATCCAGACCAATGCGCTGAACGTGCAGAATCTGGATGCGTGATTGTGTGTCCCTATGCGCATAACGTTGCACGTATGCGCATAAGTTCTGTCAGATCTTT
>JAQGIE010000058.1 GCA_028291365.1 Rhodospirillales bacterium | reverse complement strand
GCGTTGAGCACGCCGCCCTGCAACGCCGCGATCGAGATCAGCGTCAGGTAGGGAAAGGTGATGCGGGTGAGCTCGATCGCGAGGTCCAAAGGCGATCCGCCGCGGCGACGGCGACACGCTGCACCGCATGTTCACGCGCACGCGCGGCATCCGCCGCTCGATCATCGATGCGCGGCAGGCGTAGCGGCGGGCGCGACGGCCGCATCGGCCTTTGAATTCGCTTCGAAGCGCGACGGGTTTATTTTTTCGAGCCTGGATTCGAGCCAGGCGGAATAAGCCGCGGCGGCTGTTCCATATTGCTCGACCAGCAGGTCGAACCTGCCTTTGACGTTGGCCTTCAGGCGGGTCTCCGCATTCCGCTCCGGGATCGCTCCGTCCAGAAATTGCTTGGCGCCCGTCAGACCCTCATGGTGGAGCAGATAGATCAGCTTCGCCTGATCTGCGGGCCGGGTGACGTGAATCGAAGGACGATCGGCCAGCAGCTGTTTCAGCGTCATGGCGTCGTATTCGGCGGCAGCGACGATCGAGTGGCGGGGATCGAGGCGGAGCGCCAACAGCGCGCTTTGGTTTTCCGGCTTCAATTTGCCGAATTCCGTCAGCCATTGCTGCTGGCGGGCAAGTTCGTTGAGCAGCGTTCCGTGTTTTTCGCTGACTTCAATCCACGCAGAGGGCCGCATCTGTCCGAGCCCGAGCGCGCCCGTCTTGTTGTACGAGGCGGGATTCCATTCGCCGTGGTGAATTTTTCCGGCCTCTGCGTGGATGATGGCCGCGACGACCGTGGGGCTGAGGCCACTTCGCTCGGCGCCTTCGTAGATGGCGTCGGCGTATTTCTGATTGACGCCCAGCCGCATGGCTTCGCGGTTTCGAGTCATGCTGCGCTAGCTAAAACTTGGCGGTCGCGACAGCGGGCCCAAGGCTCCGTTCCTTGCCGTCCTCGATCGCGTAGAGCACGTGCTCGCGATAGAGGAACTGTTTGCCGCCGGCGAATTCGATGCGCAGCCCGCCACTGGCGCGATCGCGCGAAATACGGCTCGGCGGCGTCGCGCAATCACCCAGCGCGGGTGTGAGCTTGGGCGCATCGGGCTCGGCGAGGTCGAGCAGATAGTGGGCGCGCTTGCAGGGGCCGTTCTCGACCGACTTGGCGATCAGCACCTGTTTGGTGCGGCGCGGCACCGGTTTGTGAAACCAGGTGCTGCCGCCTTCGCTCTCGGCGAGCAGACGTCCGTCGAGTTCGAGCCGAGCGCCGGTCGCGCTCGGCACCAGCGCCAGCCGACTGTCCTCGAGCCGCAGCCGCGTGGTGCAGGGCGCATCGACTTTGCTGCAGACGGGATCGGGGGCGGGCGCCGCCAAGGCCGGCGCGGCAAGCAGGGCGGAAAGGGCGAAAACCGGGAGAGAACGACGCGTCATGGGGCAATCTCCGTATGTTGCGTTCCGGAGAAGATAGCCAAATCACGTCATCGAGTCGAATCAGAATATCAGAATAGCCGCAGCGGCGGCGCCGGGCCCAGGCGGATGCCGCCGAGATAGAGCTGGCCGTCCTGGATCGCGACCGCGACCGTCACTTCGCCTTTGTCTTTGGGGCCGCCCTCCTTGGGCTTGGCCAACATGCCGAGCCCAGCCTTGGCGAGCGCGCCGCCATTCGGCTTGACGCTGCCGCTCGCGACCAGCGCGTCGATCGTTTCGCTCCACCCCGACAGGCGAGCCGTGCCCGCCAACTCGACGCGTCCCTGCGCGTCGAGCGCCAGCGTGCCTTCGCCCGCCAGCGTCAGCGGTCCCCACGACAGGTTCACCCTGGTGAGCTGCAGCACGCCGCTGGCTTCGCGCCAGCGCTGCATCGATGCGGCGTCGAGCCCTTCCGGCAGCGGTGGTTCCGCGGTGACGGCAAGATCGAGCGCCTGCACCGTTTCGCCCAGCGGCGAGGTGACCGGCAGATGCAACTCGTCGAGCGACAGCGACGCGTTGCGGGCATCGCCACGCTGTTCCCAGACCAGCTTGGCGTGCCGCGACGCGACCGGCGCCGCGTCACCGGCGCGCCAGGAAGGCGCGTCGAGCGTGACCTGCGTGCGCATGGCGTCGCCGATGTCGAGCAGCGCTTCGCCGTGCGACGCGCTTAGCGTGCCGACCGGACGCGTGGTTCCAGCCGGCAAGGTGGCGGCGATCGCGTTGCCCTCGACGCGCACGCGGTGTGGCGACCATGGCGCCGTATATGCCGACAGGTCGCGCAATTCGGCGCGCAGCCCGTCTTGCCGCGCCAACCTCACCGCGCCCGCATCGAGCCGCCAGCCGAACGGAAAGCCGCCGACCGAAAGCTTGCCGGAGTCCCCGGCCTCGATTTCGATGGTCCAGCCTTCGGCGCGGTGGGCTTCGATCCAGCCGTTGCTTTGTGCCGAGATTCGATCGGCGACGTTGCGCCACCAGAGCGTGTACCCGGCGCAGGCGACGACGATGACAAGGAGGAGGGCGACTCGGAGGGCGCGGTGCTGACGCATGGCGAGGAAGATGGAACCTGCGTAGCTTTCGTCCAATGGAAGATCCACGCCGGCGCGATCTGCTGGACGGCTACACGCAGGGCGATGCGCTGTGGGTGTTCGGCTATGGCTCGCTGATGTGGAGTCCCGGCTTTCCGGTGACCGAGCGGGTTCCCGCCATGCTGCGTGGCTGGCATCGCCGCTTCTGCGTCGTCAGCCAGATTTATCGCGGCACGCCGGAAAAGCCCGGCCTGGTGTTGGGACTCGATCGCGGCGGCGCCTGCCGCGGCCTTGCCATGCGCGTCGAGCCGACCCATGCGCGCGAAGCGCTCGACTATCTCTGGGACCGCGAGATGATCACGCGCGTCTATCGCCCGCTGTGGCGCGTGGTCGAAACCGACCGCGGCAAGCTCCGCGTCACCACCTTCGTCGCCGATCGAGAACACGAACATTACGCGCCCGAGCGCGATCCGGCCTGGGCCGCGCGCACCATCGCCGACGCGATCGGACGCAATGGCAGCAACCGCGACTATCTCAAAGCGACGCTCGCCGAACTCGACCAGCTCGGCATCCATGACCGGCATCTGCGCGCGGTTTTGCACGCGCTGCCGGCGCAGCGTTGATTGCCGCTTACGCTTCGCGATCCGCCAGCGCTTGTGCAGCGAGCCGGTCGCACGCAGCTTCGAGCCGCGTTTCGAGCAGCTGCATCATCTCGTCCGCCGGCAGGCCCGGTTGAATCGGCTCGAGGAATTCGAACGTAACGGTGCCGCCATATTTGCGCCCGTACTTGGGCCAGAAGCGGCCGCTGTCGAGCGCGACCGGCACGACCGGTACCTGCAACTCTTCGTAGAGACGGCCGATGCCCCGCTTGTAGGGACGACGCTCGCCGATGGGCACGCGCGTTCCCTGCGGAAACATCGCGATGGGCCGTCCCGCCGCGATCACTTTGCGGCCTGCTGCGAGCATCGGCGCCATGGCTTTCGCGCCGGCGCCGCGCACCACCGGGATCATGCCCAGCTTGGTTAGAAAACCGCCGAAGATCGGCAGGCGCAGCAGCTCGACCTTGAACACGATCGCGGGGTCGGAAAGCAGGTGCCACAGCTTGAGCGTTTCGAACGACGATTCATGCTTGAAGGCATAGATCGCGCTGCCTTGCGGGGGCTTGGCGCCGATCACGCGAAAATCGAGCCGCAGCAATTTGCGTTCGAGCCAATGCGCCGTGTGCACGTACCAGGTCGCGACCGCGAAGGTGGCGCGCCGCGTCGTCAGCAACACCAGACCGAGCACGAGGCATGCGATGCCGGTGAAGCCATAGAAAGCGAGCGTGAAGGCGACGCTGCGCCAGAGCGGGGTCGGACGGATCACCCGAACGCCGTGCGCCGGACTCGCGCCACCAGATATTTCACGTACTCGCCCGCCAGCACGCTGCGCGACTCGCGCGACGACCACCAGCGCACCGGATCGAACCCCGACGGCACGATCGGGTGCGGCACCACCGTGCTGCCCGGCAGGACGTTCTCGAGGATCAGCAGCGCACGCGGCATGTGATAGGCGGCGGTGACGAGCCGCATCGACATGTACCGTTCGCCGCGCATCCAGGTCGCGGTTTCGGCGGCGTTGCCGATCGTGTCGAACGCTTCGCGGCCGAGCACGATGCAGCAGCGCAGATCGACATTCTGCGGCCGCGACACACGCAGCAGCGAATCCAACGTCGTGTCGTGGCCGACGCCCGAGATGAAGAGTTTCTTGGCGTGACCCGATGCCAGCAGCTCGAGCCCGGTCGAGACGCGATCGGCGCCGCCGGTCCAGACCACGATCGCGTCGGTCTTTTCGTCGGGCTGCGCCGGCACCACCGGCAGCGACGCCGCGAACCGGCCGAGCCCGATGCCGAACGCCACGATCGGCAGTCCGACCAGAATGGTGAGGACGACGAGAAAGCGTCTCATGGCAGGCGACGCAGCGCGCGCATCGACGCCCAGCGCGCCGCGAGAGTCGCGGCGAAGGCGGCGGCCGCGGGCACGGCGAGCGCCACCGCGACGATCGACCAGGCCGGTCCCAGCAGCGGCAGAAGGCGATCGACCGGCAATTGGAATCCCCACGCGGTCAGACCGATCGTGGTGGCGGCGAGGATCAGGCCCGAGAGACCGCCGCGCAGCGCGACGGCCAGCGCGCTCACCTGGAATTGGCGCGCGATCCAGCGATCGGCGGCGCCGATCACGTGCAGCAATTCGACCTCGTGCGCGTGAATGGCAAGCCGCGCCCGCGCCGCCGCGACGATGGCGAGCAGCGCGATGGCGCCGACCATGACGAACACCGCGATGGCGACCGCTTCGGCGGCACGCGCGAGGCGCACGATCTCGACCACCCAGCCGCGATGATCGTCGATGACGGCGCCCGGCACCTCGGCGAGCCGCTTGCGCAGCTCGGCCACGTCCGGCGGCTTGTGCGGATCGACCACGACGTCGACCAGGCCGGGCAGGGGCAGTTCGTCGACCACCGCGTCATTGCCGAGCCACGGCGACAACAGGCGCCGGATCTCGTCGCGGCCGAGCGGTTCGGCACGCACGATGCCGGGCACGCCGCGCAGGATCTGGGCCGCGTCGCGCGCCCGCAGCTCGCTGGGTTTGTTGCGGCTGGCCTCGGCGGCGATCTCGACCGTCCAGCGCCCGGCGAGCCCGGCCTGACGTTCGCGCGCGATGGCGCCCAGCGCGACCGACGCGCCCAACGCCAGCAAGGCGAGCCACGTCATCAGCGCGATGATCGAGACCAGCAGCGCGGTACCGGCGCCGGCCGCGCGCGGCAGCGCCGCTTCAGCTTCGCGCGTTTTCATGACACCCCGCCCGCATCGGCGGGCGTCGCGCGAATGGTCAGCCTTCCCTCGGCCAGCCGCAGCACGGGATGCGGGAAACGTTCGATCAGCAATTCATTGTGCGTGGCGACCAGCACGGTGGTGCCCATGCGATGCAGCTCCTGGAACAGGCGCAGGATGCGCGTGCCGGTGGCTTCGTCGACGCTGCCGGTCGGTTCGTCGGCGAGCAGCAGCAGCGGGCGCGCCACCACAGCGCGCGCGATCGCCACACGCTGCTGCTGGCCGCCCGACAAGGTGCGCGGATCGGCGTTGGCAACGCCGTCCAGCCCGACCCAGTCGAGCATCTCGCCGACATCCTTGCGCAGCGAGGAGTCGCGCGTCCGCGCCAGACGCAGCGGCAACGCCACGTTGTCGAACACGCTGAGATGGTCGAGCAGCCGGAAATCCTGGAACACCATGCCGATCTGGCGCCGCAGCTTGGGCAGATGGCGGCGCTTCAACACGGACAGGTCTTCGCCGAACGCCTCGACCCGGCCTCGGGTCGGCCGGTCGGCGAGGTGCAGCAGCTTGAGCAGGGTCGACTTGCCCGCGCCGCTGGCACCGACGAGCCAATGGAACGAGCCCGGCGCGAGGTCGAGATCGACGTCGCGCAGCACCTCGGGCCCGGGTCCGTAGCGGAAGCCGACTTCTTCGAATCGGATCATGTGGCTCGGGTCGTACACCACGTGCGTTTTGGCGCGAAGTGGATACCGGTTCGCAGTGGGAAAAACCCGCCGGATCAAACAACTAGAAGCGTGTTCCGAGCGGCCGAACGGGCTTCGGGCGCGAGGGCGCCGGAACTCGCCTCCGCCCTGTCCGCATGGTAGGAAGCGGTGTGATCCTCGATTGTAATCGCTGCACGACCAAATTCGCGGTCGACCCGAATGTCCTCGGCCGCACCGGACGCGTCGTTCGCTGCAGCTCGTGCGGCAATCTGTGGCATCAGGACCCGCCCGCCGATTTTTTCCCCGAACTGAGTGCCGAAGAGAAGGCCGCCAACATCGCCGCGCATCAGGCGAAGCGGGCGGCGCAGGCGGCAGAGAATGGCGGCAATGCCAATGCCGCGGGCCGCGGCAACGACGCTTTGGACGATCCGCTGTCGGCGCATCTACAGGCGGCCGGCGTCGATCCGATGAACCAGTCGCCGTTTCCGCTGCGCAACGAGACGCGCGGCGCGGCGGCGGCCCCCGAGGGCGGCGCCGGTCCCGGTGGCGTTGCGGGGGGCGACTGGCCCGATCCCGTGGCGAGCTGGAGCGGCGCCAAGGGCGACGCGGGCGGCAAGCGCGGCGAATCGATTCGGCCGCTCTCCAAACTCAAGCGCGACCGGCGCGGCGGCGCTGAGTCCAGGGAGCGCAAGGAAGTCCCGTGGCAGCGCTGGGCGGCGCTGTTCGCCTTTCTGTGCCTCGCCGTGGTGCTGGCGGTGACCCAGACCGAGACGATGGTTCGGATCTGGCCGGCTTCGGCCAAGCTGTATGCGGCGCTCGGCATGGGGTCGCCGCTCGACGCGCTGGGCCTGCAGCCGCGCGATACCCGCTCGTACGAGCGCATGACGGCCGACGGGCGCGTGCTGGTGGTCGAGGGCCGCGTGCTCAACACCGCGGCCGAGCCGCGTACGCCGCCGAAATTGTGGGCCGTCATGCTGGCCGACGGCAAAGAGGTCGCGTCCTTCGCGATCAACCCGACCGCCCGTTCGATCGCGCCCGGTGAAAGCGTTCCGTTCCGTGGCGAATTTGCAAATCCGCCAGCGCTGGCGAAATCACTGAAACTCGACTTCCGTCCCTGACGTTTGTGGTCGGATGGCCGACCCTTTCGAACCCGCGCGCATCCTCGTCGCTGAAGACGAGGATTCAGTACGCCGCCTGCTTGAGCGGGCCCTGATTCATGCCGGCCATCGAGTCACGCTGGCGAATGACGGGGCCGAGGCGCTGGCGGCGCTGGCACGCGAAAACTTCGACCTGCTGCTGACCGACATCCGCATGCCGCGCGTCGACGGCATCACCTTGGCGCTCAAGACGGCCAAGGATTATCCCAATGTACGCATCCTGCTGATGACCGGTTTCGCCGACGAGAAGCAGCGCGCACACGGGCTGGAATTTCTCAGCCACGAAGTCATCGCCAAGCCCTTCGCGCTGCCGCTGCTGCTGCAGACGGTCAACGCCGTGCTGAAACGCCCCGTCGTGGCGCTGTGAAACGGCGTACGCATTCACCACACCCTGGCATCCCCGCCCCACACATCGTCATCCCCGCGAAAGCGGGGATCCAGATGCATCCGCGTGGGAATTGAGACGCTTCCAAGCTCGAACACCTGGATCCCCGCGTTCGCGGGGATGACGGGTATGGATTGGGTCGCGCCTAAAACTGCCGCAACAGCCGGTCGATGTAATCGCGCTCGGGTTGCGGCCGGTTGGTTTCGCCGGAGCGTCGGCGTAGTTCTTCGAGGATCTCGCGCACGCGCTTGAGTTCGGCTTCGCCGGGAACCTTCACCTGGCCGTCGTCGCGATAACCCTGGCCGTCTTCGCTCAGGGGACGTCCCAACGGATCGCGCCGCATGGCGCCCCGGCCCATCGCCATCGCGCCGCTCTGGCGCAACTGCTCGGCCATCTGCTTCATCGCCTGCTGCATGCCTTCGCGCAGCGCCTGCACCGCTTCGCCCTGGCGCCCGACCGCTTCGTCGCCGGCGCCGCGCTGCAACGCCCGGCCGGCACCGTTCATGGCGCGATCGGCACGACCCAGCGAGTCCGGCGTCGGAACGCCCGACTGGTTGAGCTTGTCGGTCAGCTGGCCGAGCTTCTGGCGCAGCTGATCCTGGTTCTGCCCCTGGTTCGGCGACGGGCGGCCGGTGCGATCGACCGACTGGAACGTCTCGTCCATCAACTGACGCTGCTGCTGTTCCAGCTGCTTCAGGTCTTTCAGCGCCTGCATGCCCTGGCGCATCCGCTCGGCATTCTGCTGGCCGCCGCCGCCTTGCTGACCCTGCGGCCGGGCGCCTTCGAGCATCTGGCGCAGCTGTTCCAGCGCGCGCTGCGCCGACTCACGCGCGCCGCTCTCGGCCAGCTCGCGCATCTTCTGTCCCAGATCCCGCAGATCGTCGGTCGACATCATCTGCTCGGCCATTTCGTCGGGCACTTCGATCAGCTCGCCGCGCTGCTGCGCGTCGCGCATCTGGTCGCGCATCGCTTCGAGGAAGCGGTCGAGCGCCTGCTGCGCCTCGCGCGCCGCGTCGGCCAGCTGCTGCTGCGTGCTGTTGGGATCTGCGAGTAGCTGCTGCAGTTTCTCCTGCGCGGCGCGCAACGATTTCTCGGCTTCGCCCAGCCCCTGGTCTTCGAGCTGCAGTGCCACGTCCCACAGCGCCTGCGCCGCTTCGACCCCGGTCGCTGGCTCGGGCGAGCGCAGCAGGCGCGTCGTCACCGCGCGCAAGGTCAGGAACACGCCGGGTGCGCCGCCATAACGTTCGGGGCTGAACGCCTGTTCGGCGATCGCGCGCGCCACGTCACGACGCACCGGCATGCCTTCGGTGATCAGTCGCTTGCGCGCCTGGATCAGCGCGTGGGCGACCGGATGGCGGAAGCTTCGTTCGGGCAAGGTCGCGATTTCGGCTTCGCTCCTGCCGGTCTGTCCGATCGCATCGGTGGCGACCAGTTCGAGCGAGACCTCGAATCCCGCCGCGAGATGCGAGGCGAGATCGAGGAAACTTTGGCCGCTCGCATCCTTGATGTCGGGCTGCACCGGAATCTCGACGTCGACCGGCGCGATCGGCAGCGCCAGCGGCGTTTTCGGCGTCACCGTCACGGCCAGCTTGCGCACGCCGTAATCGTCACGCGCGGTCCACGGCACGACCAGCGAACCGCGTTCGCTGCCGCGCGGCAGATCGGTCCAGCCGACGATCGGCGCCTTGTCGGGAATGACGCGGATCGCCCAGCTGCCCAAGGTCGACCAGCCCTGGCGCACTTTGATCTGGGCGCCGGAATCGATCGTCGTGGTGGCGACGTAGCCGCCGCCGGGAAGCTTTTCGAAGTCGCTGCTGCGGTCGTCGATCCGCAGCGACGGCAGGCGTCGCCCGGTCGCGACATGCGCTTCGATCGTGCTGCCGGCGGGCACGTTCAGCACGCGCGTGTCGTCACGGACCGGAATGATCGGTGCCAGTCCGGTATAGGCGGGCGGCTTGATCCACAGATCGAGCGGATTGGGCGCGGCGGCCTGGCGCGACCCGAGCGGCGGCGTCAGCGCCGCGCCGAGACGCGGGCCGAGTTCGCCCCAGCCGATCGCAACTGCGAGCAGCAGCACCAGCGCAGCGGCGGCGCGCAGCGCGCGCGGATCGCGCGGCGCGAGATCGGGATCGGGTGCCGACAGGCGCAGTCGCGACAATTGCCGCTCGGCGCGCAGGCGATGCAGCGCCCACAGGCCCGGATCGCCGGCGACGGGATGGTCGGTGAGGGTTTCGAGCGGGCGATGCGCCAGCGCGCCGTCGCGCTCGAGCCGCCGTTCGATGTCGGTGGGGACCGGACGCACCAGACCGCGCACGCCGCGCAGCAGGGCCGCGAAGAGTCCGCCGCCGAACAGGAGCAGTGCCGCCCAATGCGCCCAGCCCGCGAGGCGCGGCAGCACGTCGAAGAAGGCGAGGGCGAGAAACAACGCCACGATCGTCAGCGCGGGCCAGAAGGCGCGCGCCAGCGCTTCGAGCCACAGCACCGCGGCGCCTAGCCGGCGCAGACGCGTCAGCCGCGTTTCGTGCCAGCGTGCGGGGATAGCGGCGTCACGCAGTTGCGTGCGCCAGGCCGACCAACGCGCTGGGTCGAAAATCATCCGGTGCTCCGCCGCCGTTGGCCGTGATCCCCTGGGCTTTCGAGCCAACTCGGGAGTCGCTCGGCAGAAAGCAAGGCCTCGACCGTCTGGCGCAGCCGGACGGTTTCGAACTTGCTGCCCGCGACCAGCACTTCGGCGGCCAAGGGGCGGGTGTTGTAGGTCGACGCCATCACCGCACCGTACGCGCCTGCGTGCAGGAGCGCGACCAGGTCGCCCGCTTCGAGCGGCGGCAGTTCGCGTGCCTTGGCGAAAGTGTCGCCGGTTTCACATACCGGTCCGACAATATCGGCCGGATGCAGCGTCGCGTTGGGCGGCGCCTGGTTCACCGGGACGACGGCGTGAAACGCGTCGTACAAAGCCGGGCGCAGCAGATCGTTCATGCCCGCATCGAGGATGATGAAGCGGCGTGCGCCGCCTTCTTTGACGAACAGCACGCGCGTCAGCACACAACCAGCATCTGCAACCAGGTAACGACCTGGTTCGACCATCAGGCTGCAGCCGAGACCGCCGACCGTCGCATGCACCAGCGCGGCATACTCTTCGAGGTCGGGACCGGTTTCGCCGCGATAGCCGACGCCGAGACCGCCGCCGAGATCGAGCCGCGTCACCGCCTGTCCCTGCGCGCGCAATGCGTTCACCAGATCGGCGAGGCGGCGATAGGCGGCGCGGTACGGTGCGAGGTCGAGCAGCTGGCTGCCGATATGCACCGCCAGCCCGACCGGCTCGAGATTGGGCAGCGACGCAGCCCGCGCCCAGGCGGCGGCGGCGTCCTCGAGATCGATGCCGAACTTGTTGTCCTTGCGGCCGGTCGTGATCTTGGCGTGGGTGCCCGCGTCGACATCGGGATTCACGCGCAGCGCGACCTGGGCACGAAGGCCGACTTCGCCCGCGACGCGATCGATCAGGTCGAGCTCGGGAATCGACTCGACGTTGAGCTGGTGGATGCCGGCTTTCAGCGCCTGCGCGATTTCGTCCGCCGTCTTGCCGACGCCCGAGAAGACGATGCGATCGGCGGTGACGCCGGCGGCCAGCGCGCGCGTCAGCTCGCCGCCGCTGACCACATCGGCGCCGGCGCCGAGCCGCGCCAAGGTCGCGATCACCGCCTGGTTCGAATTGGCCTTGAGCGCGTAAGCGATGCCGACGCCGAGCGGCGTCAGCGCGTCGGCCAGCCGCGTCCAGTTCCGCTCGATCGCGCCGGCGGCATAGACGAAAGTCGGCGTGCCGACGGCGTCCGCAATCGCCGGCAAGGCAACGTCGTCGGCATGCAGCACGCCGTGCTGATAGTGGAAACCGGTCAAATCTTGCTGCGCAGAACGGAGGAAGGATCGGGCGCTTTCTGCGGCGGCGCGTCGGGATCCTGCGGGTAGACGCGCGGGAAGATTTCGGCGGTGCCTTCGGGCGGATCGACGTTGCGGGGTTTCTTGCCGCAACCGGTCAGCGCCAATAGCGCGACGAGTGCCACGGCGACGAGAGCTTTTTCACCGCGCCAGGCCTGCCCCCGCGAAAGCGGGGGGCGCCTGGGGACGCCCAGACTCTCGTCGGGCGCGGAGCGCGTCATCGATTCTGCGGCGGCGATTGTTTGGTTGCGCTGCGCGCCCATAAAAATCCCCTTGGCGTCTTGGCGGTAAACGGCTCGGATCACAGAAATCGTCCACGTGCGGCGGTGATGGCCTGGCGTACGCGTTCGGGCGACGTGCCGCCGTAGCTGGCGCGCGAGCCGACCGAGGCGTCGATCGACAACACGCTGAACACCGCCTGGTTGATGCGCGGTTCGACGTTCTTCATGTCGTCGAGCGAAAGCTGGTCGAGCGCGAGGCCCTTGCTCTCGGCGAGCTTGACCAGCGTGCCGGTGACGTGATGGGCGCGGCGGAAGGGCAGGTTGAGTTCGCGCACGAGCCAGTCGGCGAGATCGGTGGCGGTCGCGTAGCCGTTGCTCGCGGCGGCGCGCAGCACGTCGCGGTCGGGCACCAGGTCGCGCACCATGCCGGTGGCGGCGGCGAGCACCAGCGCCATGGTTTCTTCGGTTTCGAACACCGGCTCTTTGTCTTCCTGCATGTCCTTGGAATAGGTCAGCGGCAGGCCCTTCAACGTCACCAGCAAGGCCTGCAGCGCACCGAGCACGCGGCCGGTCTTGCCGCGCACCAGCTCGGCGGCATCGGGATTGCGCTTCTGCGGCATGATCGAACTGCCGGTGGTCCAGGCATCGGACAGCCGCACGAACCGGAACTGGTCCGAGGTCCACAGCACCAGTTCTTCGGCGAGGCGCGACAGATGCACCGCGGCGATGGCGCAGGTGGCGAGATAGTCGAGCGCGAAGTCGCGGTCCGACACCGAGTCCATCGAGTTCGCGGTCGGACGTGCGAAGCCCAGCGCCTTGGCGGTGGCGTGACGGTCGATCGGGAACGGCGAACCCGCCAGCGCCGCGGCGCCCAACGGACATTCGTCGGAACGCTCCTTGGCGGCGCGCACGCGATCGCGGTCGCGCCCGACCATCTCGACATAGGCGAGCAGGTGATGGCCGAACGTGACCGGTTGCGCGAGCTGCAGATGGGTGAAGCCGGGCATCACCGCATCAGCATGTTTCTCGGCCTGGTCGAGCAGGGCCACTTGCAGCGCCTTCATGTCGCCATCGAGCCGGTCGAAGGCGCCGCGCACCCACAATTTGAAATCGGTGGCGACCTGGTCGTTGCGCGAGCGGGCCGTGTGCAGCCGGCCCGCCGGCTCGCCGATCAGCTCGGCCAGGCGCGCTTCGACGTTCATGTGGATGTCTTCGAGCTCGGGCTTGAAGACGAACGTGCCCTGCGCGATTTCCTCGGCGACGCGATCGAGCCCGCCGAGGATCGCGTCGGCGTCTTCGCGGGTCAGAATACCGGTCGCGGCCAACATCGTCGCATGCGCCTTCGAGCCGGCGATGTCTTCGGCGGCGAGCTTGCGGTCGAACCCGATCGACGCGTTGATGCGCTGCATCACCGCCGATGGGCCGGCCGCAAATCGACCGCCCCAAAGCTGGTTCGTCGAAGGTTGAGGAGCATCGTTCATGCGGCTGTTATCCCGGGTCCTGTTGGTCGCGTCCATCGCGCTGGCGGCGCGTCTCGCAGACGCAGCCCAGCTCGGCTTCGTGCCGACCAATCCGCCGGCGCCGTTGCCGGCGGTCGAGCCGCACGACGCCAAGGACGCCGTCGTCCCGCTGGCTTCGTTCCAGGGCAAGCCGCTGCTTCTAAATATCTGGGCAACCTGGTGCGGCCCCTGTGTGAAGGAGCTGCCGTCGCTGCAGCGCCTGGCCGGGGCCATGCCCGGCCTGCAGGTCGTCGCGCTGTCGGTCGACAAAGGCGGCTTCTTCCAGATCGGCCCGTTCATCGAGCAGAACGGGCTGCAGCAGCTGACGGTCCTGGCCGACAAGACGTCGGGCACGATGAAAGGCTTCGCGGCCAAGGGGTTGCCGCTGACTATTCTGGTCGATGCGCAAGGGCGCGAAGTGGGCCGGTTCAGCGGCGAGACTCAATGGGATGGCGCCGAGGCAAAGTCGTTGTTGATCAAGACACTGGGCGCTGGCCTGTAACCAAAATCATAAAGGCAGGACGGGCGCCGGATGATCGATCTCTACCTCGCCAACACGCCCAACGGGCTGAAGATGCGACTCTTCTTCGAAGAGAGCGGGCTCGAGCACCGGCGCATCCGTGTCGATATCGGCAAGGGCGAGCAGTTCGAGCCGTCCTTCCTCGCCATCTCGCCCAACAACAAGATCCCGGCGCTGGTCGATCACGATCCCGCCGATGGCGGCCCGCCGCTCTCGATGTTCGAGTCCGGCGCCATGCTGCTCTATCTCGCCGAGAAGGCCGGCCGCTTCGTGCCCCGCGACCTGCGCGGCCGGACGCAGGTCATCCAGTGGCTGTTCTGGCAGATGGGCGGGCTGGGTCCGATGGCGGGGCAGAACGGGCATTTCGCGGTCTACGCGCCCGAGAAGATTCCCTATGCGATCGAGCGCTACGTGAAAGAGACCAATCGCCTGTACGGCGTGCTCGACAAGCGCCTGGCCGGCCGCGATTTCATCGTCGACGACTATTCGATCGCCGACATGGCCTGTTACCCGTGGATCGTGCCCCACGAGGCGCACGGCCAGAGTCTCGGCGACTTCCCCAGCCTGAAACGCTGGTTCGAACGTATTTCCGCGCGGCCGGCGACGATCCGGGCCTATGACGGCATTGCCAACAATTACGCCCCGTCCAAGCCGCTCACCGAGGCGGAGCGAGGCCATCTGTTCGGCCAGACGGCAACACGCCCGAGCGCATGACGCGCTGGCGGGCAGGCCGGGACCTTTGCTAGGGATGGAAATGCGCTTTCATGTCGACACGGTCGATCTGACCGACTTCACCAACGGCGACGCCGTCGCTCGCCAGAAATTCATCCGGACGCTCGGCGACAGCCTCAAGGACACGGGCTTCGTCAAAGTCGCCAATCATGGCGTCGACCTCGACGACCTCGACCGCGCCTATGACGCCGCCAAGCGCGTCTTCGCGCTGCCCGACGCGGTGAAGGACCAGTACCACCTGCCCGGCACCGGCGGGGCGCGCGGCTTCACCGCCTTCGGTCGCGAACACGCCAAGGACAATCCGGTCGGCGACCTCAAAGAATTCTGGCATGTCGGCCCGGAGCTGCCGGCCACGCATCCGCTCAAGCAGGCCTACGGCAACAATGTCTGGCCCAAGGAAGAGCCGGTCTTCGCCACCGCGATGACGAATCTTTTCCATGGCATGCAGAGCTGCGCCGAGACGCTGCTCGAAGCGCTGGCGGACTATCTGCAGCTGCCGCGCCGTTCGCTTGCCGACATGGTGGTCGACGGCCAGTCGGTGCTGCGCGTGATCCATTATCCGGCGCTCAAGGATCGTTTCATCGACGGCGGCGTGCGCGCCTCGGCGCATGAAGACATCAATCTGATCACGCTCTTGCCGGCGGCAACCGACAGCGGGCTCGAACTGCTCGACCGCGAAGGCAAGTGGCATTCGGTCGACGGTCTCGAAGGCGAGATCGTGGTCGATGCGGGCGACATGCTCTCACGCCACCTGAACTTGAAGATTCCGGCGACGACGCATCGCGTGGTCAATCCCGACAGCCCGGATGCGGTGCGCTACTCGATGCCGTTCTTCTGCCATCCGCGGCCCGACGTCGTGCTCGACACGCCGGACTCGCTGCTGGAAGCGGGCGAGACCAAGAAATTTCCCGCCATCACCGCGCACGAGTTTCTCGAGCAGCGCCTGCGCGAAATCGGCCTGAAGTGACCGTCGTGCGCAGCGCGGCGGTCATCCCCGCGGAGGCGGGGATCCAGTTTGTTGTATCCCGGCGCGCGGTGCTGGTTGGGGCCGGCGCCGCGCTGATCGCGCCGCGCGGCCTGATCCGCACGGCATGGGCCGCCGAAACCATCCCGCTCGAAATCGTCCCGTACGGTCTCGCTTTCGTCGCCGCGCGCGTCGGCGATCGCGCCGTGCGCGCGCTGGTGGACACCGGCGCGGTCCAGGCGGTGCAGGTGTCGTCGCGGCTGGCTGCGTCGCTCAAACTCCCCGTCGCCGCCAACCGCACCGTCGATCTGCCGCGCTTGACGGTCGGCGGGCGCAGCGGGGCCGAGAAGGCGCAAGTCGTCGACGGCGACATCGAACGTGTCGCCACCGAAATCGGCACCGAGTTCGACGTGGTGCTGGGCTGGCCGTATCTGTCGCGCACGCCGTTCGCGCTCGACTACGCGGCGTCGGCCCTGATCTTCGACGACGCAAACGATCCGGCCTCTTCCTGGCATATCTCGCTGGTCGGGGCGGCGCCGGTGCCGGTGGTCGACGCCTTCCTCGATGGACGGCCGTTGCGCGCGCTGGTCGATACCGGCGCACCGGTCAGCAATCTCGACCCGCGCCGCGTCGACGCGCCGGCCGGCGTGATGCTCGAGCGCGGTCTCGATCTCGCCGGCCGCAGCACGCGCATCCGCTTCCGCGTTCAGGATCTCGCTGCGGTGCGTACCGGTCTCGGCTGCGACGCCGTGCTCGGTCACGCTTTCCTCACGCGTTATCGCGTGCGCTTCGACCGCACCGGCGGACGGCTGGCGCTGCAGAGCTAGCCAACGCGTTTTCCTTCTTCTTCGAGCCAGGCGATGAAGGCCGCGATCGCGGGTTCGTCGGGGCGTGCCGACACCCAGAAATAGCCGCGCACTTCGAGCGAAGGCGCCGCCAGCGGCGCGACCAGACGTCCTTGCGCGATCTCCTCGTCGAGCAGCGGCAAGCCGCCCAGCGCGACGCCGAGCCCGTCGGTCGCCGCCTGCAGCGCCAGATAGTAATGCGTGAAACGCTGCCGCCCGCGCGGCTGCAGCCCGGGTACGCCCGCTTCTTCGAGCCAATTGGTCCAATCCTGTGCGCGCGTTTCGGCTTCGAGCAGCACATGCCGCGCGAGGTCGGCGGGACGGCGGATCGGGGCGCGTTTTAACAAGGCCGGGCTGGCGACGGGCACTTCGCGTTCGGCCAAAAAGGGTGCGGCGCGAAAACCCTGCCAACGTTCCGGGCCGCGCCGGATCGCGACGTCGATGCCGGCCAGCGTGCGCGGCAATTTCGCGTCCGAGGTCGCGAGCCTGAGTTCGATGTCGGGATGCGCGCGCTGGAACCGCGGCAGGCGCGGGATCAGCCAGCGCATCGCGAAAGTCGGCAGCGCGTCGATCGCGAGCGGCGTCGGCGTGTCGGCCGTGCGCAGCCGCGCCGCCGCCGCTTCGACATCGTCGAGCGCATCGCCGATCGACTGCGCGAAGCGCTGCGCCGCCTCGCTCGGTGCCAGGCGGCGGCCACGGCGCACAAAAAGCTGGGCGCCGAGCCAGGTCTCGAGCGCCTGGAGCTGGCGGCTGATCGCACCATGAGTCACATGGAGTTCGCCGGCGGCCTGGGTGGCGCCACCCAGGCGCACCGCGGCTTCGAAGGCGCGAAGCGTGGCGAGGGGTGGCAGGCGGCGAGCCATGCTCGTGAGCCTAGCTCACAAGGCGCGCGACGAGAACTCGTTTGGGCGGAGCCGTGTTCCCGGCGTAGATCGAAGCCATGACTGCCATTGCCGAAGACCGGACGATTCCACCCGCGGTGTTGTTTCGCGCCTTCATGGCGATCGGCATGTCGGGTTTCGGCGGCGTGTTGCCGTTCGCGCGGCGCGAGCTGGTCGATCGCCGCAACTGGATGACCGACGCCGAGTTCGCCGAGACGCTCGGCATCTGCTCGGTGCTGCCGGGACCGAACATCATCAACATCGCGATCTGGTTCGGCACCCGCCATGGCGGCGCGCTGGGCGCGATCGCTGCGTTCAGCGGACTGGTCGGCGTGCCGCTGGTGCTGCTGCTCACCCTGGCGACGATCTACGGACATTACGCCGGCGAACCGCGCGTCAGCGCCGCGGTCGACGGCATGGCGGCATCGGCCGCGGGTCTGGTGATCGGCACCGGCCTGGTCATGGTGCGCCGCGTGCAGCCCGATCTTGCGACCGGGCTGGTCTTGCTGATGGTGTTCTTCGCCGCCGCCTGGTTGCGCCTGCCGCTGCCCGCGATCATCGCGGTGGCGGCACCGCTTGGCGTGCTCGCGGCGAGGAAGCGCGCGTGAGCGTTCTCGTCACGCTGTTCCTGATGTTCGCGTCGATGTCGCTGCTGGCGATCGGCGGTGCCAACTCGACCATTCCCGAAATGCAGCGCCTGGTCGTCGCGCATGGCTGGATGGACGCGACGCAGTTCGCGCACGCTTTCGCGATTGCGCAGGCCTCGCCCGGCCCCAACATGCTGGTCGCGGGACTGATCGGCTGGCAGGTGGTGGGCGCTTCGGGCGCTGCTGCCGCGCTGGCGGGGATGTGCGGCCCGTCCTGCACGCTGACCTACGTGCTGGCGCGTGCCGGCGATCGTTTCAGCGCCGATCCGCGCATCGCGCGTCTGCGCGCCGGGCTGGTGCCGGTGTCGATCGGTCTGATCCTCGCCACCGGCACGGTGCTGGCGCAGGCCGCCGACACCGACCCGTCGCGCACCTTGCTCACCGCCGTCACCGCGGCGGGCACGATCTGGACGCTGCGCAATCCGATCTGGTTTCTCATGCTCGGCGCCGCGGTGGGGGCGCTGCTCGGATGATCGTACGAACCTAGCGTGTCGGGACCGGCGTCTCGCCGCGATAGTCGTAGAAGCCGCGGCCGGCCTTGCGGCCGAGCCAGCCCGCTTCGACATATTTCACCAGCAGCGGGCAGGGGCGGTATTTCGAATCCGACAGGCCCTCATACAGCACGCCCATGATGGCGAGGCAGGTATCGAGCCCGATGAAGTCGGCGAGTTCGAGCGGACCCATCGGATGGTTGGCGCCGAGCTTCATCGCCGTGTCGATCGCTTCGACCGATCCGACGCCCTCATAGAGAACGTAGATCGCCTCGTTGATCATCGGCAGCAGGATGCGGTTGACGATGAAGGCGGGGAAGTCTTCCGACAGCGCCACCGTCTTGCCGAGCGTTTCGGCGACCTGGCGGGCGGTTTCGAAGGTCGCGTCGTCGGTGGCGATGCCGCGGATCAGCTCGATCAGCTGCATCACCGGCACCGGATTCATGAAATGCATGCCGATGAAGCGCTCGGCCCGGCCCGACGCGGCGCCCAGGCGCGTGATCGAGATCGACGAGGTGTTCGTCGCCACGATCGCGCTGTCTTTGAGATGCGGCTTCAGCTCGTCGTAGATGGCGCGCTTGACCGCTTCCTTCTCGGTCGCCGCTTCGACGACGAGATCGGCGTCCGACAGGTCGGCGTAGCTGCTCGTCGTTCGAACGCGCGCGAGCACCGTCTTGGTGTCGTTGACCTTGCCCTTCTGCGCCAGGCGATTGAGCCCGCGTTCGATCAGGTCGACCGCCTTGGCGAGCTGCTCCGGGCTGACGTCGAGCAACGTGACGTCATAGCCGGCCGAGGCGCAGACCTGCGCGATTCCGCTGCCCATCTGGCCGGCGCCGATGACGCCGACATGCTTTACGATCACGAGTTCACGCTCTCGGTGTCTTACGCGACTTTGTCGAGTTCGGCGGCGAGCTCGGGCATGATCTTGAACAGGTCGCCGACCAGACCGTAATCGGCGACCTGGAAGATCGGCGCTTCGCCGTCCTTGTTGATCGCGACGATCACTTTCGAGTCCTTCATGCCGGCGAGATGCTGGATCGCGCCCGAAATGCCGACCGCGATATAGAGATCCGGCGCCACGACTTTGCCGGTCTGGCCGACCTGATAGTCGTTGGGCACGAAGCCCGCATCGACGGCCGCGCGCGATGCGCCGACGGCAGCGCCGATCTTGTCGGCGATGACTTCGAGCAGATGGAAGTTCTCGCCCGACTGCATGCCGCGGCCGCCCGAAATCACGCGCCGCGCGCTGGTCAGTTCGGGACGCTCGCTCTTCGAGATCTCCTGGCCGACGAAGCTCGACAGGCCCGCGTCGCCTTTGCCCGCAACGGTTTCGACCGAGGCCGAGCCGCCTTCGGCGGGGGCGGGATCGAAGGCGGTGCCGCGGACCGTGATGATCTTGACCTTGTCCGACGACTGCACCGTCGCGATCGCGTTGCCGGCATAGATCGGGCGCTTGAACGTGTCGGCGCTTTCGACCGCGATGATTTCGCTGATCTGCTGCGCATCGATCAGCGCCGCAACGCGCGGCGCCACGTTCTTGCCGAACGAGGTGGCGGGGAACAGCACGTGGCTGTGGTTCGGCGCAATGGCGGCGATCACCGGCGCGACATTCTCGGCCAGCAGATGCGCCAGCTCGGGCGCGTCGGCGAGATGCACCTTGGTGACGCCGGCGACCTTGGCGGCCGCGTCGGCGGCACCGCGCGCGTTCGAGCCGACCACCAGCACATGCACTTCGCCCAGCTTGGCGGCGGCGGTGACGACGTTGCGCGTGGCAGGTTTCAGCGACGCATTGTCATGTTCGGCGACGACGAGCACAGCCATGACTAGATCACCTTCGCTTCGTTCTTCAGCTTGTCGACAAGCTGCTGAACGGTTTCGACCTTGATGCCGCCCTGGCGCTTGGGCGGTTCGGCGACGTTGAGCGTCTTCAGGCGCGGCGTCGCGTCGACGCCGAGATCAGCAAGCGACATCGTGTCGAGCTGCTTCTTCTTCGCCTTCATGATGTTGGGCAGCGACGCGTAGCGCGGCTCGTTGAGGCGCAGGTCGGTCGTCACCACGGCGGGCAGGTTGAGTTCGACGGTTTCGAGGCCGCCGTCGATTTCGCGCGTCACCGCGACCTTGCCGTCGCCGGGAACGACTTTCGACGCGAACGTGCCCTGGCCCCAGCCCAACAACGCAGCGAGCATCTGGCCGGTCTGGTTGCAGTCGTCGTCGATCGCCTGCTTGCCGAGAATGACGAGGTCGATCGATTCTTTTTCGATCAGCGCCTTGAGCGCCTTGGCCACCATCAGCGGCTCGGTCTCGGCGTCGTGCTGCACCAGGATGGCGCGATCGGCGCCCATGGCGAGCGCGGTGCGCAGCGTTTCCTGCGCCTGGGCCGGACCGATCGACACCGCGATGATCTCGGTCGCCTTGCCGGCTTCCTTGAGACGCACCGCTTCTTCGACCGCGATCTCGTCGAAAGGGTTCATCGACATCTTCACGTTGGCCAGCTCGACACCCGAGCCGTCCGGCTTCACGCGAATCTTGACGTTGAAATCAACGACCCGCTTCACGGGTACGAGGAGCTTCATCTGCCGCAAACCCCAGGAAAAATGGCCAAGAAAAGGCCGCTAAAAACGGGCGGCAACCTAGGTAGCGCTTCTATTCGCTGTCAAGGAACGCCGGCTGCAATGGTCCCCCTACCAGTTCGGTAGTCCACGGGCCGGCCCTCAGTTCGTTGATCAGTTCGGGGGTGAGGTGAAGAACAGCGCCGCCAGCAGAATCAGCGCCAGCGCCTGCAGGCCGACGCGGGCGCGCATCAGCTTATTGCCGTATTTGCGGTTGAAATCGCCGCCGCGTCCCATCGCGACCACGCCGATCAGCAGGACGGCCACGACGCCGAGCAGGCTCAGGCCGAGAAGAACGAGGAGGATGAGGCGCATGGGTTCACTATAGTCGCCTGCGCCTTGATTGGGAGGGGCGGCGAAAGGGGGACGAGTCGATGGATCTGCTGCGACATGTGGTCCGCTGCACAGCTTGGACGCCGTCCGAGTTTCTCGCCTTCGAGGTCGCGGGCAGGCGTGTCGGATTCGTGCGCCCGCACGTCGCCGACGCGCTGGGCGATGCACGTGGATTCGAACGTCTGGGCGATCGGCTGGTTCTCGATCCGTCGCTGCCCGACGCGGCCTCGCGCTCGGCGGCGCTGGCCGACGCGATGCCGATCATCAGCCGTTTCAGCGATCGCAAAGCGTCGGGCGAACAATTTCCGCTGTTGGCGCGCTGGGGCGAAGCACCGCTCGCCACCGTCGACCGCGCCGCCACCACGCCGCTCGGCTTCATTGCGTATGGCGTGCACGTGAACGGATTCGTCCGCCGCGGCGGCGAAATCCTGCTGTGGGTCGGACGGCGCGCGATGGATCGCGAAGTCGAACCGGGCAAGCTCGACCACCTGATCGCGGGCGGACAGCCGGCCGGATTGTCGTTGCGCGAAAATCTGCGCAAGGAAGCGTCGGAAGAAGCGGGGCTTGGGTCCGAATGGGCCGATCGTGCGGTGCCCGTCGGAGTCATTACGTACAAGTTCGCCAAGGGCGAGGGGCTGCGCAACGACGCGCTGTTCGTGTTCGATCTCGAACTGCCCGACCAAGTCGTGCCCGAGAATCGCGACGGCGAAGTCGCGTCGTTCGAATTGTGGCCGGTCGACCGCGTGCTGCACACGCTGCGCACGACCGATGATTTCAAATTCAACGTCGCTCTGGTCGCAACCGAGTTCCTGATGCGGCACGGCAAGCTCGATCCGGATCGCGAGCCCGATTATCCCGCGCTGGCGGCCGGGTTTCGCGGCGTGCGGCCGGATCAGTTGTAGGTTCTCGTCATGGCCGGGCCAGGGCCGGCGATGACGAATCACGCCGACCAACCGATTCGTTGTTTCACGTCGGCGACCGTCCAGCCTGCGGCGCGCAGATCCGCGAGCGCGGTCGACCTGTCGCGCTTCGACAGTTTCTCGCCGTCGCCGTCCAGCACCAGCGCGTGATGCGCGTAACGCGGCGCCGCATAGCCGAGCAGGGCCTGCAGCAGCCGGTGCACATGCGTCGCGAGAAACAGGTCGCGGCCGCGCGGCACCAGATCGATCGCCTGCAGGTGATCGTCGACGGTCACCGCCAGATGGTAGCTGGTCGGCCGTGCTTCGGAAAAACGGGCGCGCCGTGCGATCACCGGATCGCCGAAGATGGTGGGATCGACCTCGATGCGGCCTTCGCCTTCTTCGTCCCAGAAGAGCGGCCCGGTGATCGCGGCGCTCTTGGCGACGTCGAGACGGAATGAATGCGCCTCGCCGCGCGCGATGCGCTCGGCACGCGTCGCCGCGTCGAGCGTGCGGCAGGTGCCGGGATAGATCGCGCCTTCGGGTCCGTGCGCGGTCGCCGCGCGGGCCACGTCCTGCCGGCTGCAGAAACACGGATAGGCGACGCCCATCAGGATCAATCGAGTCAGCGCCGCGTGGTAGTCGTCGAGATGCTCGGATTGCCGCCGCACCGGTACCGGCCAGGTCAGGCCAAGCCACGCGAGATCTTCGTAGATCGCGTGCTCGTACACGGCGCGGCAGCGATCGGGATCGATGTCCTCGATGCGCAGCAGGCAGGTGCCGTCGGAGCCGGCGCTTCGCCAGGCGAACAGGGCCGAAAAGGCGTGACCGAGATGGAGGCGCCCGGTCGGACTTGGTGCGAAACGCGCGAGAATGGACACAAGCGACCATCGACACGCCGCGATGTCGATGACAAGTCGTGCCGCGGCGCCGTCGTTGACAAGCGGGAAACGGCGGCTCACCACGCCGGGCGCAGAAAGGGACATGATGATCGCGCAGCTCGACGGACCGATCTTGCCGCCCGCTTCCGGCGGCGCCGCCAAACAGATGATCGTGCTGCTGCACGGCTATGGTGCCGACGGGCACGATCTGATGGGCCTGGCTCCGTCCTGGGCGCCCTCGCTGCCCGATGCGATCTTCTATGCGCCCAACGCCATCGAACCGTGCGAAGTCGGCTTTGGCTTCCAGTGGTTCAGCCTCGAAGACCGCTCCGCGGGCCGGCTCGTCGCCGGTGTCGCGGCCGTCGCACCGGTGTTCGATGCGTGGCTCGGTGCGCGCCTGGCGGAACACAAGCTCGAGGAAGGCGCCTGTGCGCTGGTCGGCTTCAGCCAGGGCACGATGGTGGCGCTGCATGTCGGCCTGCGCCGGAAGAAGCCGCTGGCCGGCATTCTGGGCTATTCCGGCGCGCTGATCGCGGGCGAGCGGCTGCCCGCCGAAATCGCCTCGCGGCCGAAGGTGATGCTGGTGCACGGCACCGCCGACCAGGTCGTGCCCTCCGGAGCCTTGTCGGCGGCGGTCAAAGGCCTCGACGCGGCCGGCGTCAATGTGGTGGCGCTGAGCCGGCCCGGCCTGGGGCACGGCATCGACTCCGAGGGGATGACGCGCGGCCTCGGCTTCCTCAAGGCGGCGCTGCCGCCCGCACCCTAGCGACCCTTTGATTTGGCGCGTTTTCGCGGCCAAAACGCGCTGGACCGGCCTCCAGGTTGCCCGCACGATCCGAATCCACTATTTCGGTGGCGCGTTTTGTAACGTGGGAAGACGAGGTTCAGCGCTTGTCGCCACCGCTCGACTCCTGTCCGGCTTTAGTTCTGAACGCCGATTTTCGGCCGTTGAGCTATTTCCCGCTGTCGCTGTGGTCGTGGCAGGACACGGTCAAGGCGGTGTTCCTCGACCGCGTCAACATTCTCTCGCATTACGACCAGACCGTCCGAAGTCCGAACTTCGAGATGCGGCTACCCAGCGTCATCTCGCTCAAAGAATATGTTCACGCGACGCGCAGGCCGGCCTTCACCCGTTTCAACGTTTTCCTGCGCGACAGTTTCACTTGCCAATATTGCGGCACCGGGTTTCCCACCCACGAATTGACGTTCGACCACGTCATCCCGCGTTCTCGCGGCGGCCGCACCACCTGGGACAACGTCCTCACCGCTTGCAGCGGCTGCAACCTTCGCAAGGGCGACAAGCTGTGCCGTGAATGCGGTATGCATCCGCGCCTCGAACCGTTCCAGCCCAGCGCCTTCGAACTGCAGGAAAACGGGCGCCAGTTCCCGCCCAACTTCCTGCACGAGAGCTGGCGCGATTATCTCTACTGGGACAGCGAGCTGGATTCCTAACCCCCCGCGAAAGCGGGGGTCCAGTGTTCGCGGGACGGAACGTCGTTTCGCACACCCCATCGTCAGGGATGACGAAAGAGTGTGCCGAAATCAATCCGGCAGCGGCCCGACCGAGAACTGTTCGATCTTTTCGTTCGGTCCCATCCGCACCAGCACGTTCAACGCGCGCTCGCCGCTGCGCACCGTGTAGCTGCGCGTGTCGAGCCCGCCGCGTTCGGAGGCGCGGCGCAGCTTGAACAGATCGGGTTCACCGAACTTGGCCAGGCTGCCGCGGTAATCCGCAATCACCGCGGCGGTGAAATACGATCCGCCATACGGCGTCAGTCGCGACCGGTCGAACTTGTCGGTGCGCAGCATGTCGAAGAATTCGCGCACCGCGAGATCCTTGGCGCTGACCGGCAGCACGATGCCGGCGAGCCGGTCGGCGATGCGGTCCTGCGGACTGCCCGACCCATCGGTGTTGACCATCACCACGATGGCGGCGTGCTCGTCGGGATAGACGCTGTTCTGCGTCAGGAAGCCGGTGACTTCACCGCCATGCGCGATCGTCTTGCGCCCGTTGGTCGTGTTCACCATGACGCCGAGCCCGTAATTGGTGTCCTTGCCGCTCGCGAGCCTGGTCGTGGTGAACATCTGTTCGTACGAGTCCGGCTTCAGCAGCGAACGATCGATCAGGCTGATGTCCCACCGCGCCAGATCGCTGGCGGTCATCGCCAGCCCGCCGGCCGCGTACATCCAGTTGGCGCGATCGAATTCGGCGGCGCGCACCGGGCCCAGCGCGTAGCGCGTATAGCCGGCCACGTCGGGCGACGGCTTGACCGAAGCTTCGATCACGCTGGTCATGCCGAGCGGCGCGAACACGCCTTCCTGCAATTGTTGAAACAACGGCTTGCCGCTGATCCGTTCCGACGCGACGCCGGCGGCGACGAAACCGGTGTTGCTGTATTGCCAGTCGGTGCCGGGCGCGAAATCGAGCGCGCCGGTCGCCCAGCGCTGCAGGATCGCCATCGGCGTGGTCGGCTCGCGCATCGGCGGGATCATGAAATCCTGCGGCCAGTAATCGCGCAGCCCCGACGTGTGATCGAGCAGCTGGTGCACCGTGATCTCGGCGCCGTGCTCGATCTCGGGCACATATTGCGAAACCTTGTCGTCGAGCTTGATCTTGCCCTGTTCGCGCAGGCGCAGGATCGCCGCGGCGGTGAACTGTTTCGACACCGATCCGATCGGGAAACGCATGTCGGCGGTGGCGGGCACGCGCGGTGACAGCTTGGCCGCGCCATAGGCTTTGGCGTAGGCGATCTGCCCGTCGAGCACGAGCGCGATCGACGCGGCGGGCGCGCTGGTCTCTGCCAGCACGGTTTCGACGGTGCGATCGATGCGGGCGCGTTCAGCGTCGGTGAGATCGCGCGCGAAAACCGGAGTCGCGAACGTGCACGCGACCAGCAGGACAACGGGAAGTTTCATTACACTCGTTCGCTGAGAAAGATGGCGAGGCGGCAGGCGCTTTTGACGGCAGCGCGCAGGACCAGATAGGCGGGGGCGCGTTCGGCCTCGTGCGCCAGTCCGGTGTCGCGATGCTCGAGTTCTTCGGCGCGGAATTGTTCGATCTTGGCGCTGAGTTCGGGTTGGCTGTCGCCCAGCTGCCGCGTCTGCTTGGCGTAGTGCTCGTCGATCACTTCCTCGACCGCGACCGTGCAGGCCATCGCCGCGCGCGGACCGAGCGTGGCGGTGGCGGCGCCCAGCATGAAGCCGCCGACATGCCACAGCGGGTGCAGCACGGTCGGCCGCGCGCGATAGCGCGGCACCGCCGCTTCGAACCAGTCGAGATGTTCGCGTTCCTGGTCGCGCATCCTGGCGATGGCGGCGCCGGCCTCGCTCTTGTCGCCGAGCACGGCGAGCTGGCCGTCATAGATGCGCATGGCGCCGTACTCGCCGGCATGGTCGACGCGCACGATGCGATCGATCAGCGCGTGGCCGACCGGATCGCCGGGCAAGGTGCGCGTGGTCGTGGGTGGCGTGTTGTCGGTCATGGCTGGTCTCCAAAGCCGCGGCGCGCGACGGCCAGCGCGGCCAGCGCGGCGATCGTCGATACCACGAAATTGTACCCCGCCATCGAGACGCCGAGCAGGCTCCACGCCACTTGGTCGCAGCGCACGATCGGTGCCGTGGCGAGCTGCGCCCGCAACGCGTCGAGCGAACCCGCCGGGCTGGTCGAGCTGCAGGCGGTGGGGCCCTGCCACCAATGCTGCTCGACGCCGACATGAAAGGCCGCGATGGCGGCGCCGACCAGCAGCAGCAGGCCGGCGATGACGATCAACGGCCGCGCGATTCGCGGTGCCGGCGCGGCGACGGCGCCGACCACGCCGATCGCGCCGACCAGCCCCCAGGGCCAGCGCTGCCAGATGCAGAACTCACAGGGCGGCAGGCCGAACGCGTATTGCTGGACCAGCGCGAAGCCCAGGGCAGCGGCGGCGAGCAGGGCAAGGAGGGCGAACGCCGCCCGTGGCGTGTGGATCATGGCTTGCACCGAAGCCTGCGCCGGAGAGCGGTGCAAGAGGCACGTATGTCACAAAGGATGACCGGTCCTTATCTGGGCGCGGCGACCGGAAACAGCGTGCGCAGTCTCTTCTGAGAGCTGCACCGGCGGCGTTGCGCCGCCGGTGATGATGACGGTCAAAGCGTGACGAGGTAGGCGTTGAAACGGTCGTTGCCGGTTTCGATCATCGCGGCGTAGCCCATCTGCATGGCCATCGCGCGCGCCTGCTCTGACGCAAAGCTCGCGACCAGGCGCCACTTCGTTTTGTTGCCGAGATCTTCGAACGTGACGGTCTGCAGCGGGCTCGGCGGTGCATTCGGATGAGTCGACTTGACCGCGTCCGTCCAGACGAGCCGTTCGGGTTCGGCCACTTCAATGAACACGCTGTGGAGCGGGTATTCGTTGCCTTCGGGCGTGCGCATCACCTGACGCCAGAAGCCGCCGGGCTTGAGATCGATTTCGCACACGGGGAGTGTCCAGCCATGACCGCCCCACCAATGCACTTGGTGACGACAATCCGTGAAGGTCGCCCAGACCAG